>JABSPP010000114.1 GCA_013214275.1 Flavobacteriaceae bacterium | reverse complement strand
CGGGATAGCAGTTTCAGGGGGTAGTGCTTGTCAGAGTGGAAGCCAAACAGGATCTCATGTTTTAAATGAGTTTTTAGATACTGATGGAAAAGCCTTTACCTCGGTACGATTTTCATTTTCAAGAAATACGAGCTATGAGGAACTGGATTACACCCTTGAGAAACTAAAAGCTTTAATCGCAGGGTGATAGCCAAGGGTTGAATTCCCCGAGGCTTGTCCTGAGGTAATTGATTTTAAGGGGCTTTGTTTTGAAAAAGGATGAGTCAGTGGGTAGATGTCTGTTTTGCAGCGACAACAATTGCTAATGCATTATCTTAAATAACAACTCTTTTAAAATATCGCTTTGCGACTGATTATTGGCATTTACACCTTTACTTTTCATATCAGCATCGCGTAAAAGGTGAATGATTTGCGCAACTTTTTTCATTGGGTAGTACCTGGCAGCGGTACTGTAATCGTTAACAAAGTAAGGTCTTATACCAAGTGCTTTTGCCACGTGTTCTCTAGATTTATTTTTTAGTCCGTGGAATATGAGTAGCTGTGTAAAAAAACTGTTGAGTAGTGAAATGGTCATGACCAACGGGTTGTGCCTAGGATTTTGGGCAAAGTAGTGAATGATACGGTTGGCTTTGAGGATATTTTTTTCTCCGATGGCTTTTCGCAATTCAAAATTATTGAAGTCCTTAGAAATCCCAATATGTTGTTCAATGTGGTCGGGTGTTATTATCGTTCCTTGAGGAACAATGCTCATAAGTTTATCTAGCTCGTTACTGATTTTACTTAGATTGGTTCCTAAAAATTCGACTAACATTTGAGCAGCTTTGGGTTCTGCTTGGTATTTCTTGCCTCCAAGTACTCTTCGAATCCAATCTGCAACTTGATTTTCATATAGAGGCTTACTCTCGAAGATCAATCCGTTTTTGGCTGTTGCTTTGTAAAGTTTTTTTCTTTTATCTATTTTTTTGTATTTGTAATTTATCACCAATACCGTAGTGGGTTGTGGGTTTTCTATGTATGGGACTAGTTTTTCAATAGTTCTACTTAAATCCTGTGCCTCTTTTACAATGAGAACTTGCCTTTCTGCCATCATAGGAAAACGTTTTGCAGAGGCAATAATCTCCTCCACTGAGACATCACGTCCATACATGACCACTTGATTGAAGCCTTTTTCAGATTCGTCAAGGACATGATCTTCAATAAAATCAGAGATTTTATCGATGTAATAGGGTTCTTCACCCATCAGAAAATAGATAGGCTTGAGATTTCCGTCTCTAATATCTGCGACAATTTGGTTGATTTCGTTCATGAAATGATTAAAAAATACTAGAAATAATTACATTTGAATGATGCAAAAACTCAACTATCCATCCTTTACATTCAAACTCAAAACTAACGAAAATAAGACACTTATTTTTGATATTGTGAGAAAAAAATATGTGACTCTCACTCCCGAGGAATGGGTGCGCCAAAACACGATTCACTACCTTTTTAAAGAAAAGAACTACCCCATTTCTCTTATGGCTGTTGAGAAGCAGCTTAAAATTCGTACGCTAAGGAAAAGAATTGATATTGTCTCTTATACCAACGATGGAATCCCTTTTCTCATTGTTGAGTGTAAAGCGCCTTCTGTACAGATATCTCAGGATACATTTGATCAGATTGCTAGATATAATCTGAAACTCGAGGCTCAAATACTAATGGTCACCAATGGTATTTCTCACTATTACTGTGTTATGAATCATAAAAAACAAGCATATGAATTCTTATCAGAACTCCCAGATGCTCAATTTTAATACTTCTTTACATTTTTGGTTCTTTAATAAATACTAAGTTTGCAATCGCAAATCTATTTACTGTAACAGCAGTTATATTTTGAAACTAGCCATCGTCATATTAAATTGGAATGGGAAAAAATTGTTAGCTCAGTTTTTACCTTCTATTGTTCATTTTAGTTCTGATTTAGCTGATATCTATATCGCAGATAATGCTAGCTCTGATGATTCTATTGCCTACGTAACACATTCTTTTCCTTCTGTAAAAATTGTAAGAAATACCTCCAATGGGGGCTATGCAAAGGGCTATAACGAGGCGTTAAGATCTATTGAGGCGGATCTGTATTGCTTAATCAATTCTGATGTTGAGGTGACTTTTAATTGGTTGACACCTGTAATAGAAGTTTTCAAAAGAGAAGAAAATACAGCCATTATTCAGCCGAAATTGCTAGACTACCACTATAAGGGAAAATTTGAGTACGCAGGTGCTGGGGGTGGGTTTATAGATTTTTACGGGTATCCCTATTGTCGTGGTCGCGTATTTAATTGTTTGGAAAAGGATGAGGGACAGTTTGATGATACTACTGAAATTTTTTGGGCTTCTGGTGCTTGCTTTTTTATTCGAAGTCAGGTATATGAACAGTTGGGAGGTTTTGATGAGGATTACTTTGCACATCAAGAGGAGATTGACTTATGCTGGAGGGCTCAAAACGAAGGGTATGATGTAAAATATGTGGGTGCATCTACTGTATATCACGTTGGTGGGGCTACTTTACAGGAAAGCAATCCAAGGAAAACCTTCTTAAACTTTAGAAATAGTTTAATTAATATTGTAAAAAATGTTCCCAAACAATGGTTCTTGTTTGTATTTTTCTCTAGGTTGGTTTTAGACGGATTTGCTGGAGTGAAATTTATTGTTGAAATGAAATCTATTCACACTTGGGCGATTTTAAAGGCACATTTGAGTTTATATAGGAACTTTTTTAAGTTCTTAAAAAAGCGACAACGACTTCAAAAGAAGCATCATTACCACCTCCATACGAGTGTGGTTTGGCAGTATTTTATTCTTTGCAAAAAGAAGTTCAAGCAGCTTCGTTAGTCTTTATGGGGGTACAAGCCATTAGAAATGATATTACATGAGTTGCTAGCGTGTTTTTTCACGCTGAATTTTAAGATGCAACGAATCTGTTTTGAAAAAAACCAACTAGATGATAATTCGTTCTAAAGCTGAAAAGCACTTATAGGCTTTGTAATTCCTAGGATGTTAGTCCTTTCTTTTTTCTCAAGACGAGCCATAAGCCAACCATGACTAGGGGAATACTGAGCACTTGTCCTGTATTAAGCGAATTGAATACCCAGTCTTCTCTGCCGTCAACTTGAGCTTCTTTTAAAAATTCGATGACAAATCTCAACGACCATAAAGCGATCATAAAGATTCCAAAAATAAATCCTATATGGTGTTTTTTGTCAGTTTTCCAATAAATTCTCCACAAAATAAAAAATAGGATGAGATAGCTAAATGCTTCGTATAGTTGTGTGGGGTGCCTTGGCACAGTTTCTTTAGCTGCCCTAAAAATAACACCAAAATTGGAGCCTGTTTCTTTACCATAAATTTCAGAGTTAAAGAAGTTCCCTAATCGAACAAAAGCACCTCCCAATGCTACTACGATGACTAGGCGATCTAAGATGTACAGCATGGATTTTTTTAAATGTTTTTTGTTGTAAAAATACATTCCCAAAATAATAGCTATGGCAGCACCATGACTGGCAAAACCAGTGTAACCAACGAATTCCCATCCATCTATAAGCCCAAACAAGGTAGTCTCTCCAGCACGCTCTCTAAAGGGCAGAATAATTTCTAGCCAGTGATCTTTATAATGATCCCAATTGTAAAAAAATACTTCTCCCAGTCGCATTCCTATAAGCATGGGAAAAAAGGTGTACATAAAAATTAAATCCAGTTGCTTAACATCTATATTGTCGTTGATAAAGATTTTTTTCATGAGGTATAACCCTAGTAAAAAAGCAGCGACAAACATCAAACTATACCAGCGTATAGTGAAAAACCCTAAGTCTATTCCTATAGAGGGATCCCAAACCACAGATAAAAAGTGCATATTTTGTTATTTTATTTTTTTTGTCATTTTTCTGATGACAGTTGTATTTATTTCTTTTTTTCGGGGACCGGATCATAGCCACTTTTTCCCCAAGGGTGACAACTAGAAATTCTCTTTATTGCCAACCAACCACCTATAATCAACCCTCTTTTTTGCAATGCTTCAATGGTATATTGAGAGCATGTGGGGCTGTGTCTGCATGTTGAGGGCGTGTAGGGTGAAATAGCAAGCTGGTAAAACCGAACCAAGGCTATAAAGGGGTATGCAAAAAGTTGTTTGATCTTCAAGTTATCTAAAATTAGTTCGTGGTATATGTCGTACCATCTCTTCCATCTTTTAATTGTACACCCAAAGCTGCCAGTTCGTCTCTGATTTGATCTGAAAGCGCCCAGTTTTTTTGGTCTCTTGCTTCTTTTCGCAATTTAATTAGTAATTCTATGGCACCATCAGCTTTACTGGGTTCTTCTTCTTTGACATCATTTAAGAGACCAAGAACGTCATAAACAAAAGCATTTATGGTAGTTTTGAGTACACTTAAATCGTCGGGACTAATCTGTTCTTTCCCTTCTTTTAATTGATTGATACATTTTACACTTTCAAACAGATGTGAAATTAATACTGGTGTATTAAAATCATCGTTCATGGCATCGTAACATTTTTTTCTCCAACTAGGAACATCAATTGATGAGGATTTACTCGGTGTAATCTGATCCAGATTTTTTATTGCATCCATCAATTTTATATATCCTTTTTCTGAGGCTTCAAGGGCTTTGCTAGAAAAATCTAGAACGCTTCTGTAATTCGCTTGCATATTAAAAAAGCGTACTACACTTGCAGAGAATGCTTTGCTTAAAATAGTATTTTTCCCCGTTAAAATTTCCCCTGGAAGAATAAAATTTCCTGTAGATTTTGCCATTTTCTGGCCGTTTAGGAGTAACATATTGGTATGAATCCAATAGTTCACAGGGTCTTTACCTGACCAGGTTTTACATTGTGCAATTTCACATTCGTGGTGTGGAAACTTAAGATCTATACCTCCTCCGTGAATATCAAACTGTTCTCCCAAGTATTTGGTACTCATCACAGAGCATTCAATATGCCATCCTGGAAACCCATCTGACCATGGTGATGGCCATCGCATGATATGTTTGTCCTCTGCTTTTTTCCACAAGGCAAAGTCCTGTGGATTTTTTTTGTCGGACTGACCATCTAAATCTCTTGTATTATTGATTGAATCTTCTATATTTCTTCCAGATAGAATTCCATAATGATTGGTTTTATTATATTCTAGGACATCAAAATATACGGAGCCATTCACTTCATAGGCAAAGCCTTTATCCAAAATAATTTTGATCATTTCAATCTGCTCAACAATGTGTCCGGTCGCTGTTGGCTCTATACTTGGTGGAAGAAAATTATACTGGCTTAAAACGTTGTGAAAGTCAACGGTATATTTTTGGACTACTTCCATAGGTTCGATCTGCTCTAGTCTGGCTTTCTTTGCAATTCGATCTTCTCCTTCGTCTGCATCATTCTCTAGATGGCCAACATCAGTAATATTTCTAACATAACGAACTTTGTAACCGAGATGAAGAAAATAGCGAAAGGCAACATCAAAAAACATAAAGGTTCTTAAGTTTCCTAAATGTGCGTTACTGTATACTGTGGGGCCACATACATACATCCCTACATAACCGTCTTTTAAAGGTTTGAAAAGTTCTTTTGACTTGGTCAGTGAGTTGTATATCTTGAGTTGATTCTCTTTGTAGAGTTCCATAAAAAGCAATCGATTTAGCTGTGGCTAAAGATAGGGAGTTTCTAATGAATAGAGAAACAGAATTCTGCGAAGAACTCAATGTTTTCTTTGAGGTTTTTGGGGATTGTTAACGTCTGAAAATGAATGGTGGATTGTTGTTTGTTCTTTGCTAAAAAGCGGCATTGCAGGCTGCGTTAGCGATAAAAGCGGCATCCTTTTTTGCCTGAAAGTGCAAAAAAGATATAGCGGATAGCGCGACCCGCAGGGTAACGCCCAAAAATCATAAGGGATGACTTGTTTGTTTTGGATTTTTGAT
>JABSPP010000113.1 GCA_013214275.1 Flavobacteriaceae bacterium | reverse complement strand
CCTGAAGTCAGTTCGTCCAACTCCGTCAATCCAGACGGAACGCCAGACTCCATACCCTCAGAAGCATCGTCCATATGATCGGCTGCCTGACCTAATAAGTCCCCTAAATCTTCAGCGCCTCGCTCAATCTGGGAACCCTCACCTACTTTTTCAGCTTGCGTCACTAGACTCTCAAGCAGTTCAAAGGCATCCGAGTCATCCCGGTCTGACAGAACAGAAATCTCACTGGTGATCTTGTGTATATTCCTTTTCATCCACCGTTCAACGATTGCTTTAGCATAGTTTTCTATGTTGGCCGCTCCCCCCGTAGGATAGCTGAGTGCTGCTGTCACATCGAAAGGACTTATGTTTTGTTCAGGGTATCTACGGAAGTACTGAGACAAGGATAGTTCGTTCGGTGTCTCGCTATTGGCATACATTTTTCCGCATACGCGATATATGGCACCGTAGATTTTATTGCTGAACATTTCCTCTCTCAAGTATTTATCAAACGTGGGTATAATTGTCGGGTCTATCCCGATATAGCCAAGTATTTGCTGCTCTAGGTTATCATAGTGCAAATGTGATTCTAAATCTTTCTGGTGCATTAACTGATGTTCGTTTTTTAAAAATAAAAAGCTTCGAATTAGTTCTAGTTCTCGTTAAAAGATCATATCCAGTCAATCTCTGATTGAGTTTTTGCATCTTTGGGTGCTACGTCTAGCCAACACTGTTGATTAAGCCACGTCAGCGGATGCTTCCTGTACTTGACCTCTGGTGTCCTTTCCGCATAATCCTTGGCGGCTGCCACTACCGCTGGGCGATCTTCCCTGGGGATGGCTAAAAACTTTTCCTTTGCTTTAGCCGTTCCTACTTTTTTGTCGTAGGCATTCCAGAACTCAGTCCAATAATCTTCCGAACGAGGTGCCCCCCTTCTTATGGGTTTAGACCTTTCATTTTTTGGTCTCTTTTCCCAAATCATCCTGGCTGTTGCCCATAACACATCAGGGTCAAGAACACGGCTAGAATTACCTAACATTGCCAGCACAGCCTGATCTAAAAAATCTTTTTCTGTCATAGTTTAAGTTTATGATTTATGGTTTTCACTTCACTCCAGCTAACACTTAATTGGCCTACTGAGTTCGCAACTATTGATGCGGTGTCGTTAAGGAAACCTCTCTTTATATTCAAGCTCTCTATTTCAATTTCGCCAGAAATCTCTATTCTCGCACCTTTTTCTTTTGCAGACTTCAGTTGTTGTAGCTCCTCCTCGGACAGGTATCTTTCAAATTCAATTTTCATTTTTTTCTCTTAATTAATTGTAGAACTTTTCTTTAAATAATGGGGTCTGTAATCCCAGAAGCAAAGGTGATTGTATTTTTCAACAAATCCAAACCGACATTGTGAGAGCTTGTTGATATCAGTGTTTCTGGGTGGTTCAGCACCTCCTTATAAGCCCTAGTATAGATAGTGTATGTTCTTAGATAATACTTGCTCAGAGGGTATGTCCTGAGCTTCTGAAGTATAGACTCTAGTATTTGGTGGCCACACTGGCCGTCCCAATCGTTTGACTCTATGAGCTTTCTAGTCTTGTGTGAATACATATTGATTTGTTTTGTTTAGGCAAAGGAAATGATAAATACTTTGTCAGTCAAGTTGTAAAACAAAAAAGTTTTTCTTACTTTCGCAAAACCTTATGACGGCTAAAGACGGTGGGTAAGGTTTTTAAATTGTGCAACCACGACTATACACGGCACAACCTGAAAGTCAAGAGGGGAACAGGGTATCAAGGGCAGCATCTGGTTTAGCTGTATAGCCTCTCAAACCTGGGTATTGTGACCAGATTGTAACCCAGGCTGTCTACGATGAACTCATCTGACTGACGAGCAAACTTCCCCGCCTAGTGATAAGAATATTTGTCTCTGGGTAAGGGGGAAGTGTGTCTTCTCCGAATCTATCTTCCTTCTGAGCAAACAAGATTACTAATTACTATTATTAACTTTGAGTATGGAGAACCTAGATGACATTTACAAATTGGAGGTCGATAGAGCATTTAGCGGTTCAGTGGAACAGCAAGAGGTGATTATAGAAATAATCGAGGCAAAAATACTGTACTATAAAGAGAAAAATCAGGTTACATCTGATGACGACACAATCATCGAGTCAATAATTTACTGGGTGGCCGACTACCTGCCAAGAAACAATCAATTTGCGGACAGGATAAATAAGATGATAGACGACCTGTGGGCTTGTCGCGACCGATACCTGAATGACGAATTGACCTACTGTGCAAAAAAAGGCTATTAACCCTTGCTATTTACAAGAGCTAGTTTTACATTTGGCGTATGAAGAATTTATATAAAGCATTAGCAAAATTCCAGTCAGAAGTGGGCGTTATATACAAAGGTGCCAAGGCAGGGAAGGGGGACTACGCATACAAGTATGCAAGCCTCCCCTCTGTAGTAGAAGCGATAACTCCTCACTTAAAAGATGCTGGGTTAGGCTTTACCCAGCCTATTATAATTGATGAGGGCGTTAAAATGTTAAAGACAACTGTATTCCACACTGATTCTGGGGAGCACATCGACAGTCTTATACCTATTCCAGACGTAACTTTAAGGGGGCAGAACGATTATCAGTCACTCGGTAGTGGTATAACCTACCTTAGAAGGTACACGCTAGAGGCCATCTTAGGGTTGACGACAACAAAAGACGATGATGCCATCACGGCACCGGCCACGCCAAAAACACAAGCAAAAACACAAGCAAAAAGGTCTAAGCCTGTCCTTAGCCCTGAGCACCCTAATTGGAGAAAAGCGGCATTGCACATATCGGGCGGTGGTGACATTGATACAGAGATTTGTGAGAAATATGACTTAACAAAAGCCAACCGGGACTTGTTAATAAAGTATGCCGAAGGGCTTTCTTGAAAATATGATCCTAGCTGAAGATTTTAAGATACGTTGTTCAATGGTCGGTAAAATTATGGCCGACTCTCCTAAAGGCGGTGGCCTCCCCAGGGGGGCTATTTCCTTTTTGGAGAACTGGTATAAAGAACAAGTGACAGGAGAGCAAACCTTTAAAGGGAACAAGTACACCAAAAAAGGGTGGGCAGTGGAGGATGCAGCTATTGATGACTACGGATATGCCGAGGGTCGATTCGGGCTGACCAAGAATGAAGTGTTTTACTCTAACGAATATACCCAGGGTACACCTGACGTGTTAATAGGGGACGATTTAGTCGTTGACATAAAAGCTCCTTGGTCATTAGACACGTTTTACAGATACGCACGCTATGAGCCTACAGAAAAGTACCCCTGCCCTAAAACGGACTACTTCTGGCAGCTACAAGCTTATATGTGGGTGACTGACAGGTCTGAGGCAGAACTAGCATACGTCCTAATGAACACCCCTAAGTATCTACTAGCGTTTCACGATGTGTGGGAGGATTACGAGGGCACAATGGATTTTAAAGAAAGAGTAAAAACGTTTGCGTTTCCGCGAAGTAATTCGCATATTGCACGTATAAAAAAAAGAGTAATGGAATGCCGAGACTACTTAAAAGAAACTATACTACCGAAGAACTAATCGAACTGTCAGATCAGCTATTCCAGGCTACTACTGCGGAGCGTGAGCAATGCTACACGAGCGCAGAGAGAGACAAGAACTCGATTCGACTGGCTTTTTTTAGGCAGATTAAGTCTCGATTAGAGAATGATCAAATTAAATTGAATCAAAATACTGCAACCCAAGGAGGGTTGTTTTAACCATAAACAATTACAATTCGCGAGAAAAATTATGAGCGCAATTATTTCAGGGTCTATTTCATTGGAGAAGCTCCAAGAGGCCGCAAGAACAATCGAACAACACTCAAACGGCAACACCTATGTACCTATTACGATCTTCGTAAATGATGATGTAGACCAGTACGGGAACAATGCATCTATCCAACTTTCACAATCAAAAGAGGAAAGAGAAGCAAAAGAGACAAGGACTTACTTCGGCAATGCAAAAGTGGTTTATGTTTCAAGCGATGGTGTCAGCAAAGCTGTTCGCCCAGACGAGGGCGATGACCTCCCCTTCTGAGGTGCTACTCCGGTGGATGTTGATATGATATAAAAAACGACAAGGGGTGAAACGCCCCTTAATTTAAATGACAGAACAAGAGCCTAAATATATAGCATACAGGAAGACTGACCAGTTCGGTAAAGAGTTCTACTCCGCAAAAGAAGCGGCAGAGTTCTTTGGGGTAAAGGTTAAGAGCTTGAGGGTTGTCGCCAGAGATCGCCACGCAATCAAAGGCAAACAGACTGAAAGCTGGATGATATTTCCAGCAGATATGCTAATAATAGATGTTGAATCCGAGTTAGAAAGAAGATTATAAAGAATATGTTTAATGCTGTAACAATAACACTAAAAGAAGCTGTAGAGCTTAGAGAAATGATTGACCACCTTTTAAAGAATGTTGTGTTTGATAATTTCAAAATCGTACACAGGCTAAATCGACAAGTAAAGAGACTTGATACTGCCTCGTCTCTCTTCGGGGAAGCAAGGAAGGATGCGTTGATTGAGGTTTTGGGGGAAGACTTTAGTAGCGTGCTGACTGAACGCCAAACGGATCACTCATCCAAGAATGAGCAACCAGCAGACAATGCGCCATCACTTAAAGACCTTATGTCCTCGGACGAGTGGAGTAGGTTTAACGCCCTGTTTGCCCCAGAATTGGACTCTGACTTTCAAGCAGAACTTTTGAAGGAGGATTTCGAGCACTTAATCGGTGATGTAAAAATGGAAACCGATCAAGCCATTATCGCTAGTGATGTATTGGTGTTTCTTGGAGAGAAGTCCTTTAATTTGATTTAACAGGCAAAAACAAACAACTTTAAAAATATAACAAATGAAAAATTTAAGAGAAAAACTAAGCTATACACTATACATCTTGCTAGCTGCTTTTACATTCTCTTGTACTGATGCTGATGTTGCGTCGAACAATCTTAAAAAAATTGTTCTAATTATGTAAAAAAGTTGGTGTACTCAAGTGGTTAAGAGGGCAGACTGCAAATCTGTCATCGTGAGTTCAAATCTCACCACCAACTCAAAGGACGGTTCGATTCCGTCTCGGTTGCTAAGGTCTAGGTGAGGCGGGAGCTTGGTTCGATTCCAAGTGATTGAGGTTGTATTTGAAATCATATATAACTAACTCTGGGAGCAGATAGCACGTAATAGTGGGAGCGTTAGGCGGTTTTGGAAACTGAACCGTCTCCACTTTTCATTAAACGGTTTGACTATAATATGAAACAAACATTAAAAATGGGATACAGGAAACACGATAAGGTTAGACACTTTAACTTAAATTAATAGATATGAAAATTTGGATACATAAAGCAGACAAAAAAGGATGGTGGAAATATTGGAAACCTAAAATGTTAAATACAGTAGGCGTGACTCTTGATAACGCAAAACCTATACACAGGTGGTTGTGGTGGTGTTATTGCGCCTAACGGTTTGGCTATGAATAGTGTGAGGCACGAACATTATTTATGGTTTTGTTATGTGCCGTTAATTTTTGAAATGTGAAACGAATATACAGACATAAAGCAATAACGAAAAAGCTATGAAGCGTATGAGTGAAACGAATAATGATATTATAGCGGATGTTAGCGGGAGTCTTTTGATAGCCGACTACAACCGCTTAAAGATACTGCCAACTATTGATGAGCTTCTTGACTTTAGAAATAGGCTTGAAGAGTTGATTGAAACAAATAATAAATATCCCAAGGAATGGTATGAGCGAGAAATTCGAGCAGCAGACTATCTGCTATCAAAATATTCACGCTAACGTAAAAGTATATGAGCCTGTACTTGTATGGCTTATATACATTGTTACCTGCTGTACGGATTTTTAAAACTGAATTATGAAAATAAACGAAATATATTTAGGTGATTGCTTAGAGTTAATGCCTAAACACGTAGAAGATAAAAGCATTGATATGATTTTTTGCGATTTGCCCTATGGGACTACTC
>JABSPP010000112.1 GCA_013214275.1 Flavobacteriaceae bacterium | reverse complement strand
CGGTTTTATACATGTAAGGTACAAAAACCTTTGCAGTTATACTAGAAATTAATCTAAAATTATTCAATGAATAAATTAAATTACAGTTATTTATAATCAATAACTTAGAAAATCAGCAGAGCCTACTTATGCTGTTGTATTATATGATGTAATGTTGTAAAGCTAAGAAGCTATCTGAATCAGAAAAACAGTTGTTAGTATTTTCATACTCATAGCCTTTAAAATACCACCAGTAGGTAGCATTTTAGTTTGCAAGTCTTTACCTCAATGATAAGTTGTCATAAAAAAAGCAACAATAATAAAACTTCAGATTATTGTCTCCTTTTTGCTTCTATGCTAAGTGTCGCATGAGGGACCAGTTTAAGTCGCTCCTTTTGGATGAGTTTTCCAGTAACTCTGCAAATACCGTAGGTTTTATTTTCAATACGAATTAAAGCATTTTTTAGATCTCGGATAAATTTTTCTTGACGTATTGCTAATTGAACGTTAGCTTCTTTACTCATAGTTTCCGATCCTTCCTCAAATGACTTGAACTGAGGAGATGTATCATCAGTTCCGTTATTACTTCCGTTCATGTAAGAACTTTTTAATAATACCAAGTCTTCTTTTGCACGTGCAATTTTTCTTTGGATGATTTCTTTAAACTCTTGTAAGTCATCATCAGAATATCTGGTTTTCAACTCTGCCATTATCTTACATTTTTTGAATTAATATTTTAGATTTAATACCATCAAATTCTACGTCGATTCCTTCAGGAAGTTCATCAGTAAACTCAAGTTTTCCTGTTAGAGTCTCACTAATAATGTAGTCTTTGTTGGCTTCAATTGATTGTTCTAAATGTTCAAATTTTAAAATAGTTAGCTTTATTTTATCAGTTACTTCAAATCCAGTATCTTTTCTAGCATTCTGAATTCTATTCACCAGTTCTCGAGCTATTCCTTCTTTCCTTAACTTATCAGAAATTACGACGTCCAGCGCTACTGTCAATGAACCTTCGTTAGCCACTAGCCAACCCTCAATATCCTTTGAAGATATAACCACATCAGCAAGTTCTAAGGTGATCATTTTTTCGTCAATTTCAACAGAGATTTCGCCAACTTTTTCAATATGATTAATATCATCCTTTGTGAACTCTTTAACTGCATTTGCGATTGATTTCATATTCTTGCCATACTTCGGGCCAAGAGCTTTAAAATTGGGTTTTATTTGTTTTACTAAAATATCCGAAGCATCATCTAATAGTTCAATTTCTTTTACATTTACCTCATGTTTGACTAGTTCAGCGACAGCAGCAATTTTTTCACGCTGTTCTCTAGTGTCCACAGGGATCATAATCTTCTGTAATGGCTGACGTACTTTTATTTTCTCTTTTGCTCTTAATGAAAGTGTTAATGAAGAAATAGTCTGAGCAATTTCCATTTTACTCTCTAAAGCCTTGTCTATGTATGATGTATCAAATTTTGGAAATTGGGATAAATGTATGCTCTCAAAGTTTTCTTTGTTTGTTACAGTATTTAAATCCTTGTACAATTGATCCATATAAAATGGTGCAATAGGCGCACTTAATTTTGCAACTGTCTCTAAACAAGCATATAAGGTTTGGTAAGCAGCTATTTTATCTTGTTGATAATCACCTTTCCAAAATCTTCTCCTACTTAGGCGGACATACCAATTACTCAAATAATCTTGAGTAAAGTCCGAAATTGCTCTAGCAGCTCTTGTAGGTTCATATGCTGCATAGAATTGATCTACCTTTTTGATTAGAGTATGTAATTCCGATAAAATCCATCTGTCTAACTCAGATCTCTCTCTTAACGGAATATCTTTTTCTTGATAACAAAATCCGTCGATATTGGTATACAAGGCAAAAAACGCATAGGTATTGTAAAGTGTTCCAAAAAATTTTCTTTTCACTTCTTCAATACCTTCGGGATCAAATCTCAAATTATCCCACGGATTAGCATTAGAAATCATATACCAACGTGTTGCATCAGCACCATGAGTTTTTAGAGTTTCAAAAGGGTCAACTGCATTTCCCAACCGTTTAGACATTTTCTGTCCATTTTTATCCAAAACCAACCCATTAGACACTACATTTTTGTAAGCCACAGAATCAAACACCATGGTTCCTATAGCATGTAAGGTATAAAACCAACCTCGGGTCTGGTCAACTCCTTCAGCAATAAAGTTTGCTGGAAAAGCAGTATTTTTTTCAATGAGGTCTTGGTTTTCAAAAGGGTAGTGCCACTGAGCGTAAGGCATAGACCCAGAATCAAACCATACATCTATGAGATCACTTTCACGATGCATTGGTTTTCCCGATGGAGATACCAATGTAATCTGATCTACAATATTTTTATGAAGATCTACGGAGGCATAGTTTTCATCTGACATATTTCCTACTTCAAAAGACGCAAAGATGTCCTCACGCATGATTCCTGCATCTACAGCTTTTGCCATCTCATCTTTCAACTCTTTAACCGACCCGATGCAGATCTCTTCTTTTTTATCTTCTGTCCTCCATATTGGTAGAGGGATCCCCCAATAACGCGATCGAGACAGATTCCAATCATTCGCATTTAATAGCCAATTACCAAATCGGCCCTCACCCGTTGATTTTGGTTTCCAGTTAATTGTTGTATTTAACTCAAACATGCGATTTTTAACATCAGTTACCTTTATAAACCAAGAGTCCAGAGGATAATAAAGAATAGGTTTGTCTGTTCTCCAGCAATTTGGATAACTGTGCTTGTATTTTTCAACCTTAAAGGCCTTATTCTCTATCTTAAGTTTGATGGCAATCTCTACATCCACAGATTTTTCTGGGGCAGTGTCATTAGTATAATATTCATTTTTCACATACTTCCCTGCGAACTCACCAACTTCTGGTCTGAAACGTCCCTGTAAATCCACCAATGGGACTAGGTTATCATTTTCATCTCTAACTAACATAGGTGGTATTTCTGGGTTGGCTTGTTTGGCTACCAAAGCGTCGTCTGCCCCAAAGGTTGGTGCTGTATGTACTACTCCTGTTCCATCTTCAGTAGTCACAAAATCACCAGAGATGACTCGAAATGCATTTTCTGGATGACTAGAGGGTAAAACATAATCTAACAATTGCTCATAGCGGATACCAATCATATCTTTTCCGGTAAATTCTTTCAGAATTATAAATGGAATTTCCTTGTCATCTTTGCAAAAAGATGATAACTGCTCCTGATTTTCAACTGGTTTATATTTACCATTAAATTGTTTTTCTACCAGATTTTTTGCTAAAATCACCTTGATTGGTTGAAAAGTATACTGGTTGTAGCTTTCAACCAAAACATACGTAATCTTGGACCCTACGGTCAGGGCTGTGTTACTCGGTAGTGTCCACGGTGTAGTCGTCCATGCGATGATGTGAATGGGCCCTTCGTTCTGTAAAAAATTAGGAAGCGTTTCATTAATAACTTTGAATTGTGCAACCACTGTAGTGTCGGTTGTATCTTGGTAAGTACCGGGCTGATTTAACTCATTAGCACTCAGTCCAGTTCCTGCTTTAGGAGAATATGGTTGTATGGAATACCCTTTGTAAAGTAAATTTTTATCATAAATTTGTTTTAATAACCACCAAACAGATTCCATATACTTTGAATCATAGGTTACATAAGGGTCATCCATATTTACCCAATACCCCATTTTCTGTGTGAGATCGTTCCAGATTCCTGTATAACGCATTACAGATTTTCGACAGGCAGCATTGTATTCCTCTACAGAAATGGTCTTACCAATGTCTTCCTTAGTGATGCCCAGTTCTTTTTCGACACCCAATTCAATAGGTAAACCATGTGTATCCCAACCGGCTTTTCGCTTTACTTGGAACCCTTTCATCGTTTTGTAACGGGGAAAAATATCTTTGATGGTTCTAGCAAGTACATGATGTACACCTGGGAGTCCGTTGGCAGACGGGGGACCTTCAAAAAAAACATATGGAGGTTTCCCTTCTCGAGAGGAAACACTTTTTTCAAAAATGCTATTCTCCTCCCAATACGCTAAAAGCTCTTCAGCTATTTTTGGTAAGTTAAGTCCTTTGTATTCAGGAAACCGTACACTCATAAGTTACAACTTCTAATAAGAGTGCGAATTTACAGAATTCAGTCTACAGTGAAAAGCTTGAGCTTAAGAAAATTTAGGAGGAATACGTTGTAGATACAGCCTCTCAGGAAGTTTCAGCACATAGGTTCGATCAACTTGTGATGTGAACTACATTAGATGTTATTTATTAGCAGCAACTTTGGTATCTTCTCTCCATGTATTTACTGAAACAATAGCATTATTCTTGTAGTCTACTTGTCGCAAAGTATTTTCTTTCCAATAAAACCATGTTCCTACCTTTCTTCCGTTTTTGTAATATCCTACCGCAACTTTATTTCCGTCTCGATCAAATTCAGTCCATTTTCCCGATAGCTTATTGTCCTTAAAAAAACCCTGCCTAAAGGTAGTTCCATCTTCAAAATAATACACCGCCTTAACCAAATCTCCAACTCGATCAAAAGTTGGCTTTACTTTTTGTGCCTGAACTGTAAAAGCAACTGATAAACAAATAATAAATACTATTTTTTTCATACTACATCAAGATTTAATTAACATTAACATTACAAATGTAACTAAAAATTTACAATAAAAAAATTTTTAGATAACATTTGCTTAACAATTAATTAACATTTAGACTGAGATTACACTTTTGTACATACAGTCATAGCATGCTAACATCAAATTATGATGGTGATTAGAACCAAAAACCTAGGTTAAATAGCCAGTATTTTTTTCTGTTTTCAGGAGACCAGCTATATTTTAATTCAATAGGTCCTACAACAGTATCCAAGCCATAGCCAAAGGCATAACCAGACAATACATCCTTAAAAAGAGCATTCAAATTGCTAAACACATGATCATCAACCCTTGCGTAATTGGCGATAAAAGATGCAAAGCCATTATTTGTAAGTCTATACCGTACATGAAATTCTGATTTTAAATACGATCTTCCAGAGACTTGTGCAAAATCGTATCCATACATAGGGATAAAAGTGTTGATGTAATTCTGATTATATCCACCTAGATAAAAATCAAATACTTCTGAAGTTGGTCTTTGAAATGTAAAACCTGCATTGTTGGTATATTGGAATGTCCACCTTTTCCATAAGGTCGTTGCAAAGCCTACTTCTCCTCCAAGTTGAACAAAAGGATTAAAGTTATTCAAATAATCAGAGGAAAGAGCGTACCACTTCCCACCAACATCAGCATAAAATCCCTTACTAGGGAAGACAGGATCATCATAAGAATCTAGCTTTAGATAAGTATTCAAGCTACAATAATTACTATTATCAAATGTGATACGGCTGTTGTTTTGTTCTGTTAATGTTTCTGTATTGATCTGTAGATTTTTAAGTTCAACCCCAACACCTACAGCAAATTTTCTTCCAAAGACAGATTGAAGAAATGCTTCCGTGGTTATATCGCTGTAGTTGAGTTCGATTTGGTTGACATTTAGATCGTCTTTAAAGCTAAAACCACTACTGGTTTTGAAATGGTTATAACGAGTGTTGATACCAAAACTAGTATAGAGTCCATTATCAACAAAATAGTTCGCGTTAAATCGAACGTGGTCACCTATGATCATGTCCAGAGAGAGTTCGTCATTTTTAACGAGGAGCCTCTTGTGCACGTAACTTACCAACAGAGCCGATTTGTACAAGTCGTCATAATGAGCTCCTAATCGAATCTCTGACTTTTGCTTTTTCTCGGTTACAAAAAAATCAAGTTCTCCATTTTTTACCTTATAATCAATTTTAGTGTAATTATCTGTAGCAGCTAGAAAATTGATCCGTTCGTCTAACTCTAAGCGAGAAATTAGATCACCTACACGAATCTTTAACTTTCCTCTGACAAACGCTGAGGTGTAATTTTCTGTCCCAAACACCCGAATTTGTGTAACAGTAAATTTTTTGTTGTTCAATATTAATTTGGTTCTTTCCTTTGTTTGAGTTTGAAGTCTTGCCAGACT
>JABSPP010000111.1 GCA_013214275.1 Flavobacteriaceae bacterium | reverse complement strand
GAGATCTCTATCAAACATCGCTACACCATTTTTGCTTTAGCTTCAACAGAGGTATCAGCCGTATCACTGATAATAATCCCATCTTTTAAACGCACAATTCTTTTGGTTTGAGCAGCGACCTCTTCTTCGTGGGTAATGACAAAAACTGTCATTCCCTCATCATTGATATCTTTTAACAAATCCATGACAGAGTCTGTGGTTGTAGAATCCAAAGCTCCTGTGGGTTCGTCTGCCAAAACTACCTTGGGTTTTGTTACCAATGCTCTTGCAATGGCAACTCGTTGTTTTTGACCTCCAGAAAGCTCATTTGGCAGGTGCTTAGCCCAGTCCTTTAAACCTACCTTGTCTAGATAATCTAGCGCTATTTTTTGACGTTCTCTTCTTCCTACTCCTGCATAGTATAATGGCAATGCGACGTTTTCTAGTGCTGTCTTGTAAGAAATGAGATTAAAAGATTGAAAGACAAAGCCTAAAAATTTATTTCTTAGTATGGCAGCTTTTCTTTCGTTTAACCTCTGAATTAATTGATTGTTAAGATAGTATTCACCAGCATCGTAATTGTCTAGCAGTCCAACAATGTTTAACAGGGTAGATTTTCCAGAACCCGAAGAACCCATAATAGAAACAAATTCACCTTCTTTAATGTGCAGATCTATTCCTTTTAAGACATGTAAACTATCTTTCCCTATGGGATAGGATTTGTGAAGGTTTTTTATCTGAATCATTTGCGTTGGTTAATTTGGTGTAAAAGTAGATAATAACTACTATCAGGGATTTTAATATTATGTTAAAACAAAGCTATTTATCGCTTATTATGTAATTTATCTCGAGCATTAGACGGATCTGAAAATAAATTGTTACACCCATTTTTAACATTTTAAACTTTACCTTTGTTAAAGCGTATGGCAATTCAAAATATTCACTTACCAAAAGGTAAAAAAATTATTCTTTTTGACGGCATTTGTCGTCTTTGCAATCAAGCTGTGATTGAAGTTATTAAGCGTGATAAAAAGCATGTTTTTTTGTTTGCTGCTCTGCAATCTGAGAGTGGACTAAAGATCATTCAAAAGATAGGGGTTGATCTTTCTAAAGTGGATTCTATTATCTTGTATGACCCTCATGAAGAAGTGTATTTTGTGAAGTCTTCTGCTGCTCTGAGAATTATGAATGAGTTTGCTGGTTTTTGGAAATTAACTCAGGTATTTAGAATTTTTCCAGCTGCCTTAAACAATATTTTTTACGATTTTGTCGCTCGGAATAGATATCAATGGTTTGGGAAAAAAGACGCTTGTATGGTCCCTACTCCAGAGTTAAAGGCTAAGTTTTTATAAAGTTGATCTTACGCATGCGCAGGCTTTGTGGTGTAACTTCAAGATATTCATCGTCTTTAATATACTCCATGCATTCTTCTAATGAGAAATCTATTTTTGGAGCAATTTTTACACCGTCATCAGATCCCGACGCACGTACGTTGGTTAATTTTTTCCCTTTGATTAAATTCACCGCCATATCTTCTTGCTTAGAGTTCTCTCCTACCACTTGTCCTTTATAGATTTCTTGGTTTGGATCGATGAAAAATTTTCCTCGGTCTTGTAATCTATCGATGGCATAGGCCGTTGCTTTTCCAGATTCAGAGGAAACGATAGCTCCGTTTACAACATCTGAAAATTCTCCTTTATACACATCATATCCTCGAGGCCTGTGATTGATGATAGCTTCTCCTTGTGTGGCTGTTAATAGTTTATTGCGTAATCCTATTAATCCTCGTGAAGGGATGTCAAACTCTAAGTGTTGAAGGTCTCCTTTGGGTTCCATGACAAATAAGTCTCCTTTGCGCATGGTAACAAGATTAATGGCTTTACTTGCTAGCGCTTCGGGCACGTCAATGACTAGTGTTTCGTAAGGTTCGTGCTTTTTCCCATCGACTTCTTTTAAAATCACTTGAGGCCTTCCTACTTGGAGTTCGTAGCCTTCTCTACGCATGGTTTCTATGAGTACCGAGAGGTGTAATATTCCGCGTCCAAATACGTTAAACTTGTCTTCTGTATCTGTTTCATCGACGCGAAGTGCCAAATTTTTTTCCATTTCTTTGAACAATCGATCACGTAAATGACGTGAAGTCACGAACTTTCCTTCTTTTCCAAAAAATGGGGAGTTGTTAATGGTGAATAGCATACTCATTGTAGGCTTATCCACTTCTATCCTTGGCAGTGGTTCTGGGTGTTCTAGGTCGGCGATGGTATCTCCAATCTCAAATCCTTCTATTCCTGTAATGGCGCAGATATCTCCACTTCTAGCACTGGTCACTTTTGCCTTGCCCATCCCTTCGAAAACGTGCAATTCTTTGATGCGAACTTTTTTAGTTGTTCCGTCCGATTTACAGAGCGTATAGTCTTTGTTTTCTTGGAGATCTCCTCTAAAAATACGACCAATGGCTATTCTTCCTGTGAAGGATGAAAAATCCAATGCTGTTACTTGCATTTGTGAGGTTCCTGTTCTGTAGGGTGCTTCTGGGATGTTTTCTATCACTGCGTCTAACAGAGGAACAATATTGGTAGTTGGATCTCGCCAATCGTCACTCATCCAGCCATTTTTTGCAGAACCGTAGATTGTGGTAAAGTCTAGTTGTTCTTCGGTGGCGTCTAGTGCAAACATGAGATCAAAGACTTTTTCATGGACTAGGTCGGGGGTGCAATTTTCTTTATCGACTTTGTTGACTACAACAATGGGAGTTAACCCTAATTCTAGGGCTTTCCCCAGTACAAATCGTGTCTGTGGCATGGGTCCTTCAAAAGCGTCTACTAGTAATAAAACACCATCTGCCATTTTTAATACTCGCTCTACCTCTCCACCAAAATCGGCGTGACCTGGGGTGTCTATGACATTAATTTTTACGTTTTTGTAGTTGACTGAAACATTTTTAGAAAGAATGGTAATTCCTCTTTCTCGTTCTAGATCGTTATTGTCTAGTAGTAGATTGGAGCGTTCTTTACGATCGTCTAGGATTTTGGCTTGATCTATGATCTTATCGACTAGGGTGGTCTTCCCATGATCTACGTGAGCGATGATGGCAATATTTCTGATAGATTGCATATTTCCCTTTTTTGAAGTGGCAAAAATAGCTATTTATCGCACTTTTAGCACTACGTAACGTTGTTAAAATGTGATATTGCTCCATGAAATTCTTATAAAGGGATTGGTCTAATAGGGAGCAATGCCTTGAGTGAAACACTAAAAGTATCTTTAATGCTGCGTTAGCGATGGCAGCGACATCCTTTTTTGGGCTTGTAGTCAATCTCTAGAAGTTGATTTTATATGGGATTTTGTGGTGTGGAGTTTGGCAAGAAATGGTCATTGGACAAAAAAGATACAGCGAACAGCGCGACCCAAAGGGGAACGCCCAAAAAGAATACAAAAGAATTGACGAGCTACAGATTGTTTTTATTGTATGCCAGAGCTAAAGTGCTAGAAGTTCTTCTACAACATCGCGTGTGTTTGACAGTCTGGGAACTTTATGCTGACCTCCTATTTTTCCGCGTTGTTTTAGCCACCTGTAAAACAAGCCTTTTTTTGCCTGGTGTACTTTGGGGATGGCTAGCGTCATGTTGTTATAGCGCTTTGCTTCATAGTCTGAGTTGATAGACTTTAGTGCGTCGTCTAGCAACACGGTAAAATCCTCTAATTTTTTGGGGGCTTGTGAAAATTCGATAATCCACTCGTGTCCGCCTTTGGATTTACCCTCCATATAAATGGGTCCAACAGTGTAATCGATGATCGTAGCATTGGTTTGTAAACAGGCTATTTTTAGGGCTTCTTCTGCATTTTCTATCATTAATTCCTCTCCAAAGACATTGATGTAGTGTTTGGTTCTTCCGGTGATGCGAATGCGATAGGGATCTAAAGAGGTGAACTTTACGGTATCTCCAATTAGATATCGCCATAGGCCTCCGTTGGTGGTAATGACAACAGCGTAGTTGGTATGTTTTTCTACTTGAGAAAGTGGGATCGCTTTTGAATCTTCTCCGCAGTAGGTGTCCATGGGGATGAATTCATAAAATATTCCGTAGTCGAGCATGAGTAACAGATCTAAGGAGTTATTTTGATCTTGGAGTGCAAAAAATCCCTCAGACGCATTGTAGGTCTCGTAGTATTTAAAATCTTCTTTGGGAATGATTTTTTTGAACTGTTCTCGGTATGGATTAAAGTTGACTCCCCCATGGAAATAGACTTCTAAGTTGGGCCATACTTCTAGCATATGATTTTTTCCTGTCTTTTCTAATATCTTGTTAAGCAGTACTAACATCCATGAAGGAACTCCAACTAGACTGGTAATGTTTTCGTGGATTGTTTCATTAATGATGGCCTCTATTTTGGTTTCCCATTCGCTCATTAATGCTGTTTCTTGTTTGGGAGCTGAGCTAAAATCGGCCCAAAACGGCATGTTTTCGATCATAATGGCCGAGAGATCTCCAAAATAGGTATTGTTATCTTCATAGATGGTAGAGCTCCCTCCCAAGCGAAGTCCTTTGCCGTTAAAGAGTTCAGCATTTTCATTGTTGTTAATGTAGAGACACAGCATGTCTTTTCCTGCTTTAAAGTGACAGTATTCTATGGCTTCATCACTCACTGGAATAAACTTACTTTTAGCGTTGGTTGTTCCGCTTGACTTAGCAAACCATTTGATTTTTGTAGGCCAAAAAAGGTGCTGCTCTCCTCTACGACAGCGATCTATTAGAGGTTCTATACTCTCGTATTGTTGAATGGGTACTTGTGCTGCAAAGTCCTCATAAGATCGAATAAGAGAAAAATGGTGTTGCTCGCCAAATTCAGTGCTTTTTGCAAATTGAATCAGACGCATCAGTAATTCGTTTTGAACATCAATAGGATATTTGATAAAAAGTTCCATTTGATGCTTTCTCTTCTTCAGAAGCCACGAGATGATTGTATTAACAAACGGAATAGTCATATCTCTAAACTAAGATTACTGAGTTGATTTTTTCCCGTAATTTTGCTGAACACATACGAGAGGTGTTAAAAATAGAAAATTATTTTACATGCAGTATCAAGGAGTTTTAAAAAAAATGGCTACTGAAAATGGAGCCCAAGTTCAGTATTATTTGGAAATGGATACCGACTTTTTACATATGAATCAACTGCTGAATACAACATTGGAGTTATCTTTTAAAAAATTTGAATGTCTTCATTGTCATTTAGATATTCCAGTATATCGACAGGGATTTTGTAAGTCTTGCTTTTTTGAAACGCCTAGAGCTGGTGACTGGATTATGAGACCTGAACTAAGTACTGCTCATTTGGATCGAGAGGATCGTGATTTAGCATACGAAAAAGCAATGCAAATCCAACCACATATTGTGTATTTAGCAAATTCTAGCAATGTAAAAGTAGGTGTGACTCGAAAACAACAGGTTCCTACTCGATGGATTGATCAGGGGGCTCACAAGGCTATTGAAATTGTGGAAGTCCCTAATCGGTATCTGGCGGGTATTACTGAAGTGGCTCTAAAAAAACACGTAGCAGATAAGACAAACTGGAGAACGATGTTAAAGAATGAGATAAAAGATGAAAACTTGGTTCAATGGCGAGAGCGCCTAAAACCTTATATCCCCGAAGAGGTACAGGATTATTATACGGAACATCATACTGAAACACAGCTACACTTTCCTGTAGAACAGTATCCTGAAAAACCCAAGAGTCTTAACATCCTTAAGGCAGGAACCTACAAGGGGAAGTTGGTTGGCATTAAAGGGCAATATCTCATTTTTGAAGATCAGACCGTGTTTAATGTTAGATCGAATGAAGGCATTGTCATCACTATTGCTATTCATTCATCATCCTAAATTCAGCTCATGATGCTCTGCTTGCTGTAGCGTCTTTTATCATTTTTACAAAGAAGGAATTTTTTATCAAACCATTGATTTCAACAGGGTCTTAGAAGCACGTCAGAATTTTGATGTTGTTGGACATTATTCGCGTCCTGATGTGACCAAGTTGTATGTGAATAGAGAGCGGCAAAGTACGGTGACATTTGAATAAAACATTCGCAGTGATTCTTTTATTGATTTGATCTAAACATCACTAAAATTTCTGAGAATGGGTGTATTGT
>JABSPP010000110.1 GCA_013214275.1 Flavobacteriaceae bacterium | reverse complement strand
TAAGACGATATAAACATCAGTAAGATGTAATCCATTAATGGCTACTCCATTTTCCAGAGTCCTTGGGAAGTAGGTTAATAATGAGTCAGGTTGGTTGAGCTCAAACCATTGTTGAGCTTTGTTGTTCCATGTTTCTTTGATTAAAACTTGGTTTTCAAATTGACCAGTAATCATCGAGGCCAATTCGGCTACTGTTGAATCATAAGCACCACCTCCTATATTATACCTAAGATCAATAATCAATTCGTTTACGGATTGGCTTTTAAAATTCTGTATGACTGTATTTAGCGCATCGCTATAATTGCCTGAGAAATCGTTGTTGTAAATTAAATAACCAACCCGTTGAGATATGAAGTCAAAAGTCTGAGTCATTTGTATCGCGGGATGTTGATATTGTTCTCGAACCAAATCTACGCGCTCACCATTGGGCATCATAATTAAACCGTCATAATCAGCTATCAGTAATTTTAACGTGTCCTGGGGATAATCTAGCAAAGCATCCTCGTAGTTATCTTCTGTTAACTGAATGGTGTCGTTTTGTTCATTGAGAACAGCATAGAAAAAATCCCCTCTATCGATGTTTTCAGTAGATGCATAGGAGAGAGGAAGTACATCCAATCCGTAACCCACGACACTATCTATACGAGAAGGGTCTCGGATCACTGCAAATTCAAATCCTGAGGTGAATGCGGTTCTTTGTGGAATGGGGTCTCCCAGTGTATTATAGTCACTTATAATCGAAGAGAGACCATCAGTCGGTTTAGCTAGTGCGTTAAAAATAACCTCTGGTGAGGGGTATTCTCTCAAATAACGCTCCAATTCTATGTCATTGTTGAATCGTCGGTCTGATAAATCATTTATTTCGTCTTGATAGAGGTAATAGGTATTTAAACCTTTCCAAACAAAGTCATTCGTTTGTATATCTATTGGAAACTCATCAACTTTTTCGCAACTTGACAGTGAACAGTATAAAAGAATGACAAGATGTATGAGAATTGTGCGTTTCATTTAAGAATAACCTTTGTCCAAGACAACGCAATTTAAGCATAAATAGTATTTTTTTTATCATTATGTAACAAAATATTGAGTGCGTCGTCATAGGGTTGTTAAATTGATCAATCAAAAGATCTGAGACCAGAAATTTACTACCGAACTATACAATAACAAATGAATCAATCGGACTTTTTAGAAGTTGTTTTACCATTTAAAGATAAGGTTTTTAGGCTAGCTAAAAGACTTTTAGTCTCTAAAGAAGAGGCAGAAGATGCTACACAAGAATTGCTTTTTAAACTCTGGAGGAATAAAGAAAGACTCACCGAGTACAGAAGTGCAGAAGCTTTTGCTATGACAATGACCAAAAACTATTGCTATGACCGGTTAAAATCCAAACAGGCTAGTAATCTTACATTGGTTCACAGTAACTACCAAGAAAAAGATACCAGTTTAGATAAAAAAGTTGAATACAAAGATACCGTTAATCTTGTACACCAACTTATTGAAAAATTGCCTCAACAACAGAAACTCATCATACAATTAAGGGATATTGAAGAGTATGAGTTTGATGAAATCTGTAAACTTATGGATATGAAGCCTAATGCGGTGCGAGTAGCATTGTCTAGAGCTAGAAAAACGATAAGACAAAAACTAATAAAACAACACAAATATGGAGTTGGCTAAGATCGAAAAACTAGTGGTGAAATATGAAAATGCAGAAACTACTCTAGAGGAAGAAGCTATTCTAAGTGCTTATTTTCTGTCTGGTAATGTGGCTACTCACTTGGAGGAGTATCAACGAATGTTTCAGTATTTTCAAGAAAGTAAAGATGAAACATACGGTAAAAGTATGGTATTCAAAACCCAAAAAAGAAAGAAGTACGGATGGCTGTCGATGGTAGCGTCCATTGTTTTACTTTTTGGTGTTTACATTGGTTTTTCAAAACAAGACCCCATAATATCAACCAGTGAAATGGGGGTTGTAGAAAAATTTCAATTTGAGCAAACTAAAGAAGCCTTAATACTTCTGTCCAGATATCTAAATAAAGGGAATCAAGCTTTTGATCAGTTATATGCCTATGAAACCCTCCTAGTGGGATTGGTTAAATAAAAAGTCAACGTCTCTGTAAAAGAACATAATTAACCATGAATCAGTATTCATTGAACGAACGAAAACTCAATACATAAATTTTAACCTCAAATAATCTAAAAATGAAAAACCTATTTTTAATACTCGCGCTTATATTTACGCAAGCCCTCACTTATGGTCAGTCTATTTTTGACCAACTGGAAGAAATGGATGATGTTACATCAGTCATTCTCAATAAAGAAGCCTTTAGAATCTTATCAAAATTTGATCAAAAAAGTTTTAAAGGTAATGAAGCCATGGAAATCTTTCAGATGGTACAGGACTTAGATGAGTTAAAGGTGTTTAATACCAAGTCAGCAAGTGTTGCTAAAAAGATGGAAAGTATGGTGAAATCAGAAGTAAAAAAACAAAAACTAGTCGAATTAATGAGGATGAAAGATGGAAATTCTCGGGCTTTGATTTATGTAAAATCAAAGAAAAATGTTGACTTTGTTGATGAAGTTTTGATGTTCGTAACTGGAATTGATAAAAAAACGGATGGAATGTCTGAAGCCGTAGTCGTATCGCTTGCCGGTAATATCGATATTAATAAGTTGTCCAAACTAGCCAATAAAATCTCTGAAATGTGATCACTATGTGTCATTTAGGAAAAATATTTTACATATACGTAAAGTAACAATTACAAAAAAAGGATCAATGAAGACCACAGCCTTTGTATTAATTCTCTCACTATCTCTTTTCACAACTTCTTGCTCTCAGGAGCAGACAATTCAAGAGTACATCCTTGAAAACCAGAATAAAGAGCATTTTAAAATGTTTAGTGTCCCAATTGGGTTTTTCAAACCAATGATATCCAAAGAGTCTATAGAAATTCAAGAGACCCTTGAAAGTGTTCGCAAAATAACACTCCTTTTGCTTCCTCATGAAGACCATGAAGAAATGTATCAAACAGAAAAAGACAAGTTAGTTCAAATCTTTAAAAATGCAGACAAGTATAAAAGCATGATGCGCATGAATTTAGAGGGTGTTAAAATGAAGATTTACTTAACAGGTTCGACAGATGCCATCAATGAAATTATTGTTTTTGGGTATTCGAAAGGTGAGGGATTGGGTCTAGCAAGAATTTTAGGTGACAACATGGATCTTGCAAAGATTATAGATGCGATTAACCTCATTGCTTCAGGTAATAATCAGCTTGATTTTGAAACATTAATCAACCTAGCGCCTCGAGGTATACAAAATACAAAAAGATTAAAATGATTGATTTTTTTAAAATTGACATTTTTTGTTTTAACTAGCTCTTAACAACTGCCTTTTTTTAATTTGCTATTTTTGAGTTTGATATATCCTTATATGAAGTGTCTAAAAGTATTTTTGATTGCTTTCCTCATATGCATACCTTCTCATTCTCAGCAGGATCCATCATCGATTTATAGAGCAGAAAGAGAAAAAGTCCACAATTTAGTTCATACAACGTTAAAAGTACGTTTAGATTTTCAGAATAAAGAACTTCACGGAGAAGAATGGGTGACACTAAAACCACATTTTTATCTCTCTGATCAAGTTATTTTAGATGCTAAAGCAATGCTTATTCATGCTGTGGAACTCGAGGGGAAGCAACTCGACTTTGACTATGATAACTCCAAGATTCACATTGACTTACCCAGAACATTCAGTAAAGATGAAACATATACTTTGTATATTAAATACACAGCACAACCTGAAAATGTAAGACAAAAGGGGAGCACAGCAATCTCAGCCGCTAAGGGGTTGTACTTTATCAACCCACTTGGATTAGAAAAAGATAAACCCACACAGGTGTGGACCCAAGGTGAAACGGAGGCGAGTAGCTGCTGGTTTCCTACAATTGATGCCCCAAATCAAAAGACAACACAGGAGATTTATATTACCGTACCCGATGTCTATGAAACACTTTCTAACGGAAAACTAATCAGTCAAAAAAAAGATGGAGATTACAGAACGGACTACTGGAAGATGGACCAGAAGCACGCTCCTTATTTATTTTTTCTAGGTGTGGGATCTTTTGAAATTGTTAAAGATCAGTACAAAGATATTCCTGTTCATTACTATGTGGAGAAAAAATACGCTCCCTATGCAAAAGATATTTTTGGAGATACCCCAGAGATGATTGGTTTCTTTGCAGAGAAGTTGGGAGTGGAATATCCCTGGGAAAAGTACCATCAAATTGTTGTTCGCGATTATGTGAGTGGAGCCATGGAAAACACTACGGCTGTTGTTCATGGTGAACGAGCGTATCAAGTGAAAGGTCAGCTTATTGATGAAAACCGTCAAGAAAACACCATTGCTCATGAAATTTTTCACCATTGGTTTGGAAATCTCGTAACCACAGAGAGTTGGAGTAATCTAGCACTAAACGAATCCTTTGCAAATTATAGCGAGTATTTGTGGCGAGAGCATAAGTACGGAAAAACCAATGCTGATGCACATTTGTTTGAGGTAATAGAGGCGTATAAAAACGATGCAACAAATTTTGATAAGAAGTTAATACGGTTTAACTATCTCGACAAAGAAGATATGTTTGATGCTGTGAGCTACAACAAAGGAGGCGCTATCTTACATATGTTGAGAAATTACTTGGGTGATGAGGCATTTTTTACTGGGTTAAAAGTATATCTGACTGATCATGCTTTTAAAGCCGCTGAGGTGCATCAACTTCGTTTGGCTTTAGAGGAAGTAAGTGGTAAGGATTTAAACTGGTTTTTTAATCAGTGGTTCTATGGATCAGGACATCCAAAAATTCAGGTCTCTCACGATTACAATGTCTTGGAAAAAACAGTCACTGTTAATTTTATTCAAAGTCAGAAAGAGGTATTTAAATTTCCCATAGCTCTGGACATTTATGAAAATGGAGATAAAACACGTCACCATGTATTTGTTAATGCAAGAGATACGTCTTTTAAGTTTCGTTTTAACAGCAAGTCTCCTGATCTCATACAAGTCAATGCAGATGGAGTTCTGCTGGCAGACTTTTATGAGAATAAAGTCCAAAGTGACTATATTTTTCAATTACAAAATGTGGATCAATACACTCTTAAAAGAGAGGCGCTGTTAGAGGTTGCTAAAATACAAGATCAAAAAAAAGCATTTAATGCGATAGTAAATGCTATGGATGACAGCAATTATAAGATCCGCATTTTGGCATTAGAGAACATAGATTTAATCAACAAATGGTCTAAGAAAAGTGTTATTGAGAAGATCATGAGAATGGCCAACAAGGACAGAAAGACACTTGTTCGAGCTGCTGCCATAGAGACGCTAGGAAAACTCACGGATCCTGAACTTAAGCCTGTTTTCGAAAAAGCACTGCAGAGTGAATCTTACAACGTTTTGGGAAAAGCACTTGTGGGAATGTATTATATAGACAAGCAAAAAGCCTTGTCAGTATCCAAAGAGCTTCCGATTGAAGTTAAGAATATTATCGCCACTCCTTTAACACGTATTTACATTGAAGAAAAAGACGAGTCTGAAATGGTTTTTATCGCGAACAACGTGCTCTCTGGCATGTATTTAAACAATGACCCAAAAGTACAAGCAATTTATGGTAAAGCCTACCAACAGATTGCCACTAGTAACAATACAGAAGCCATACAAAATTTGGTCAACGATATTGTTGCAAAGGGCAACCAATACAAGCAATATAATTTTGATAAGGTGGGAATTAACCTACTCAGACAAATGGTACAAAAACAGAAGGCGACCAATGCATCAAATAAAATGGCAAATATTGAAATTATCAAAACTGGAATTGCGCAATTAGTTCAGTGAGCACTTATCTTTAGGATTTTTAGGTTAAACAAATATCCACTGACCGATACTAAATTATTTTTCACATTCGCTATTGAACACCAGAAATGATATGATCAGAGCTCGTGAGGAGATTCCTTGAGATACTCGTCAAAAGTACCATCGTCGTAGCATATTAAAATTCTACTTATTTTTTTGTGATTTACACTTTCAGGGTTATTGTTAGGCGAGCTAAGAGTAGGGGAGTTCCCTGCTATT
>JABSPP010000011.1 GCA_013214275.1 Flavobacteriaceae bacterium | reverse complement strand
GCATTCAGCACCATGATATCCTGGTCGTATTACGGTTTTCAGGGTTGGGCTTACCTCTTTGGTAGAACAAAGAAAATGGAATACACATATAAGTTAATCTTCTGTATTTTTGTAGTCATTGGAGCTGCAGCAAGCTTAAATTCTGTTATAGGATTTTCTGATGCTATGATTTTTGCGATGATGGTACCCAACATGGTAGGACTCGTACTTTTAGCTCCTAAAGTAAAAGTAGAACTTAACAAATATATGACAGCGATCAAATCAGGGGTGTCCTAATTAGACTCATTTGATTTATAAATTTACAAATGCTACAAAAAGAAAAATTAAAAAATATGAAATCCCATTTCTTGTACACCAAACAACAGCGAAGTGGGATTTTGCTCTTATGTACAGTAATCCTTATTACCCAGCTTTCCTATCATTTTATTGATTTTAAAGACGAGACAACCAACATTTTAGATCCAGAAGAGTCTGCCATTTTCCAAAAACAGATAGACAGTTTAAAAAAAATAAGAAACAGCAATACATCACTTAAAATTTACCCATTCAATCCTAATTTTATTACAGATTACAAAGGATACCAGCTCGGAATGTCCACAGAAGAAATAGATCGCCTCCACCAACACAGAGCTCTTGGAAAATATGTCAATTCAACACAGGATTTTCAGAGAGTTACAAAAATCTCCGACAGCCTTCTCCATAAAATTTCACCGTATTTCAAATTTCCTGCATGGACGCAAAAAAAGACTCCCAAGAAAAGAAATACAAAGACACATTTTAACCACGAGGTAAAAAAAGATCAAACAATTATTTCTACCAGAGACCTCAACTCAGCCACATTAAGTGACTTTTTAGCCATAGAAGGAGTAGAAGAAGCCCTAGCAGAACGAATTATCAACTATAGAACCAAGCTACAAGGTTTTTATGTTACCGATCAAATCTTTGAAGTCTGGAATCTTGATGAGACTCTGGGAAATCGAATTCTAAAGACATTTACCATCAAAACAACACCTTCCATAAAGAAAATAAACATCAATACTGCACACTTTAAAGAAATTCTAGCATTGCCCTACATCGATTATGACTTGTGTAAAAAAATTTTTGATTTTAGAGATGAAGTCGCCGAGCTACAAGACATATCAGAGTTAAAAAATATCGAAGGATTTCCACTCAATAAGTACAATAGAATAGTCGTATATTTGTCTGCCGAATAGACACTAAATGGAAAACGGATACTTTACTGAAGAACACGAGTTTTTTAGAGAAAGCTTCAGAGAATTTTTGCAAAAGGAAGTTGTACCACACATCGAAAAGTGGGAGAAAACAGGAAGCATAGAACGGTTTATCTGGACAAAATTTGGTGAAATGGGGTATTTTGGGTTGAATTATCCGGAAGCATATGGAGGATTAGACCTAGATATTTTCTACACAGTCATTTTCCTAGAAGAGCTTCAAAAAATCAACTCAGGAGGATTTGCAGCTGCAATATGGGCTCATGCGTACCTAGCCATGACCCACCTCAATAAAGAAGGAGACGAATCCATCAAACAAAAATATTTAGTTCCAAGTATCACAGGAGAAAAGATTGGCTGCCTGTGTATTACCGAGCCATTTGGAGGCTCAGATGTCGCAGGAATGAGAACCACAGCCACAAAAAATGACGATCACTATATCATCAATGGATCAAAAACCTTCATTACCAATGGCGTTTACTCAGATTATCTCATCGTGGCAGCCAAAACAGATCCCACATCCAAACACACCGGAATGTCTCTGTTTATCCTAGACAGAGAAATGCCTGGAATCACTGCGACAAAACTAGACAAACTAGGCTGGAAAGCCTCAGACACAGGAGAAATTGCATTTGATAACGTAAAAGTCCCCCTCAAAAATTTAATGGGAGAAGAAGGAAAAGGCTTTCCATATATCATGCAGCACTTTGCCTTAGAAAGACTCATCATGGGAATCAATGCTCACGCCAGAGCAGAATATGCAGTAGATTACACCATTCAATACATGTCCCAAAGAAAAGCATTTGGCACAACCATAGACAAATTACAAGCATTAAGGCACAAAATAGCCGATATGGCTGGTCAAGTAGAAATGTGCAAAGAATTTAACTACTCCATAGCCAAAAGATTAGGTCAAGGTGGCTATGTAGTTAAAGAAGCAAGCATGTCTAAGCTCCTATCTACAAAAATGGCCGATGAAGTCATTTACGATGCCCTACAATTATTAGGAGGTTACGGTTACATGGAAGAATACCCAATGGCAAGACTGCTAAGAGACAGTAGACTAGGCCCCATTGGAGGAGGTACTTCCGAGATTCTCAGAGAAATCATCGCCAAAATAATTATAGACAAAAAAACATACAAGCCAATAACCTAAGTTACTAGGGCATTCCCTTTCAGGTCACGCTTTCGGTAGTCGCTCTCTCCGAGGAGCTTCAACAAAACCTCAATCGTTAATGCGCTAGCCAAAATAATTTACGATTATCTATGGATAATCAATCAATTCGCATTATCTTTGCAATCCCAAAAATAGAAACGATTTTTAATCAACTTTAGAAAAGTTTAAATCATTCACATAATAATATAAAAGATATCAGATGAAAGGAGGTGCTACACTATGTTAATCATACCCGTAAAAGAAGGAGAAAATATAGATAGAGCTTTAAAGCGTTTCAAAAGAAAATTCGATCGTACCAAAACGATGAAGAATCTCCGTGAAAGAAAGCATTTCACAAAACCTTCTGTAGCCAAAAGAGCACAAAAAATCAAGGCCTCATACATTCAGAGACAAAGCACCCAAGATGAAGTTGGTTAGACTTTAGCGTGTTTAAGTAGACCCTAGTCACCCAACATTCAAATTTTCCCTTGCATTGATTTAGGGATCGATAGTTGTCCAAGCAACCACTCTACAAGGGTTGATATAAGATAAAAAATCCGAGCCAAAGCTCGGATTTTTTATTGCCCCATAATTCAGTAACTTTGAAAGACTCAACAACCCAATGAATCAAATAAAAGCGTTTACTGAATACCTGTCCCTAGAGAAAAAATATTCTCAACACACCCTCACAGCATATTACAATGATTTAATCTCATTTCGTGATTTTTGCGATGTAGAATTTAGTCAACCCGCCCTAGAAGATATCTCATATGTCCAGATTAGAAGTTGGATCGTTAACCTAGTAGATCAGGGGATTTCCAATCGAAGCATCAATAGAAAAGTGAGTTCCCTAAAATCTTTCTATAAATTTCTTCAAAGAACAAAACAAATAGATACCAATCCACTTGCCAGCCACAAGGCGTTAAAAACCTCCAAAAATGTTAAGACCCCATTCTCAACAAAAGAAGTTGGTGCAGCTATCGATTTAATCTCCAGTAAAGGAACTTTCAAAGAACAAAGAGATCGATTAATCATTGAGTTACTGTATTCAACTGGTATTAGAAGAGCAGAGTTAATAGACTTAAAACTTAGTTCACTCGATTTGCATTCAAAAACCATCAAGGTGCTCGGAAAAAGAAACAAAGAGAGGCTTATACCACTCACCCCAACTGCTGTAGAGAGTATCAAGAACTACATAAAGCAAAGAGAGGAACTCACAATGCACACAGACCATTTATTACTCACTTCAAAAGGCAATAAAATATACGAAACACTTGTTTATCGTGTAATAAATAATTATTTTAGTAATGTTTCAACTAAAACGCAAAAGAGTCCACATATTTTGAGGCACTCGTTTGCTACACATCTGCTCAACGAAGGAGCAGATTTAAATTCGGTTAAAGAATTACTAGGGCATTCAAGTTTAGCCTCCACTCAAGTTTACACACACAGTAGCTTGGATCAAATCAAAAAAGTGTACAACAAAGCTCACCCTAGAAGCGATAAAAACCAAGATTTATGAAAGTATACACACAATCAATCAACTTTAATGCATCTGACACCTTGTTAGACTTCACCCAAAAAAAGGTAGCATCTTTAATTAAGTTTTATGACAAAATTATAGATGCTGAGGTGTTTTTTAAACTAGAAAATTCTAGCGACAAAGAAAACAAGATTACAGAGATTAAGATCAATATTCCAGGGAATGAACTAGTCGTAAAAAAACAATTCAAAACATTTGAAGAAGGAGTAAGTACAGCCGTAGAATCCCTCAAGAGAAGCCTGAGAAAATCTAAAGAAAAATTAAGAGCTACCATAGCTACTTAGGCTGCATAAAAAAAGAATATAAAAAGTTTTACATATAAAAAAAACTTTATACATTTGCAATCCGTTAGAAATAACGGATTGTTTTTTTATAAAAACAGCCGATATAGCTCAGCTGGCTAGAGCAGCTGATTTGTAATCAGCAGGTCGTGGGTTCGAGTCCCTCTATCGGCTCAAAAAAGGCAGTATGATCATTAAAAAATAATAGGATCTCGGGGGAGATTCCAGAGCGGCCAAATGGGACGGACTGTAACTCCGTTGTCTTTCGACTTCGCAGGTTCGAATCCTGCTCTCCCCACATCAGTCCTAAACGTTATAAATCACGATTCAAACGATAAAAAATGGTCGTTTTGTGTTCAAATTGCGGGAGTAGCTCAGTTGGTAGAGCGTCAGCCTTCCAAGCTGAATGTCGCCGGTTCGAACCCGGTCTCCCGCTCTAAAAAAATAGACTCAAACCTTAGTGTAGGGTGGAAAGTTTATGATTGAGTGAAATTAAGATATTAAATATCTTCACTTAAAGCTAAAAGCGATAGCTTGATGCAATAAATCCAACAATAGCCGATGTAGCTCAGTTGGTAGAGCGCATCCTTGGTAGGGATGAGGTCACGGGTTCAAATCCCGTCATTGGCTCTATTTTAAAGTAAAATAATACACTAACATATATTAAGAAAATTAAAATCAAACAATCATGGCAAAGGAAACTTTTGATCGTTCGAAACCGCACTTGAACATTGGTACAATCGGTCACGTAGATCACGGTAAAACTACTTTAACTGCTGCTATCACAAAAGTTTTAGCAGAAAAAGGTCTTTCTGAAGTAAAAGATTTCGATCAAATCGATAATGCTCCAGAAGAAAAAGAGAGAGGTATTACAATCAATACATCTCACGTTGAATATCAAACTGCGAATCGTCACTACGCACACGTTGATTGTCCAGGTCACGCAGATTATGTGAAAAACATGGTAACTGGTGCGGCACAAATGGATGGTGCTATTTTAGTTGTTGCTGCAACCGATGGTCCAATGCCACAGACTCGTGAACACATCCTGCTAGGTCGCCAAGTAGGAATTCCTCGTATCGTTGTCTTTTTGAATAAAGTGGACATGGTTGATGATGAAGAGCTATTAGAGCTTGTAGACATGGAAGTTAGAGAATTACTTTCTTTCTATGAGTATGATGGAGATAATGGACCCGTAGTTTCTGGTTCAGCACTAGGAGCATTGAATGGCGAAGAAAAATGGGTAAATACAGTAATGGAATTAATGGAGGCTGTAGATTCGTGGATCGAAGAACCATTAAGAGAAGTTGATAAAGATTTCCTAATGCCAATCGAAGACGTATTCTCTATCACAGGTCGTGGTACAGTGGCAACTGGTAGAATTGAAACTGGTGTTGCGAACACTGGAGATCCTGTTGATATCATCGGTATGGGAGCAGAAAAATTAACATCAACAATTACAGGTGTTGAAATGTTTCGCAAAATTTTAGATAGAGGAGAAGCCGGAGATAACGTAGGAATCTTACTAAGAGGTATCGAAAAAACCGATATTAAAAGAGGTATGGTGATCTGTAAGCCAGGTTCTGTCACTCCACACGCCAAATTCAAAGCAGAGGTTTATGTCCTCAAAAAAGAAGAAGGTGGACGTCATACACCATTCCACAACAACTATCGCCCACAGTTTTACGTTCGTACAACAGATGTAACAGGTAACATTAATTTACCTCAAGGTGTGGAGATGGTTATGCCAGGTGACAACTTAACAATTACAGTAGACCTAATCCAGCCAATTGCTCTTAACATCGGTTTGCGTTTTGCTATCAGAGAAGGTGGTAGAACTGTTGGAGCTGGTCAGGTAACTGAAATTTTAGACTAGTATTACTAGTAGATTTAAATAGTCTCAAGATAAGGTGTTCCGATTATATTGGAATGCCTTTATGAATATAAGGAATAAGTTGACCTGCTTCAATCAAGAATGTGGGATTTAGTAGGCTCAGTAGTTTACAGTCAGACTTGTTCTATAAAAGGCCTAGGTGTTTAAGGACTAGTCATCCAAAACCCTGTTACGGGTTTAGCTCAGTTGGTAGAGCACTGGTCTCCAAAACCAGGTGTCGGGAGTTCGAGTCTCTCAACCCGTGCTAAACAGAAAAATAAGAGGTAATAGCTGATCACCAAAATAGTCAGGAAAAAGCCTCTCAACGAGTTTACACTAAGCTAAGTCGAAGTGTGCAAATGATAAGCAGATGAAGTTTATACAATACATTAAAGATTCTTTTGAAGAATTAAATAATCACATGACTTGGCAGTCAAGAACAGATGCACAAAAGACAACAGTAACTGTTGCTGTTTTTACCATTCTATTTGCTCTTGGAGTAGCAGGAGTTGATTACGTTTTTCAATTGGGATTAGATAATTTTTTCCAACTATTTTAATTTACACTATTATGACTGATTCAGTAATGAAATGGTATGTTGTTCGAGCAATAGGAGGACAGGAAAATAAAGTAAAATCCTACATTGAAACAGAAATTGCTCGTGTAGGTCTTTCCGATCATGTGAATCAAGTATTAGTTCCCAAAGAAAAAGTCATTCAGATTAGGAATGGGAAAAAAATAAACAAAGAAAAGGTATACTTCCCAGGATATATTATGATAGAAGCAAATCTATCTGGTGAGATACCTCACTTAATCAAGTCTATAATAGGTGTCATCGGATTTTTAGGAGAAAAAAAAGGTGGTGATCCAGTACCAATGAGAAAATCTGAGGTAAACAGAATGTTAGGGAAGGTTGATGAGTTGGCAATTCAAGACGAAAATATTGCAATTCCTTTCACAGTGGGTGAGACTGTAAAAGTGGTAGATGGACCCTTCAATGGTTTCGACGGAACTATTGAGAGGGTAATTGAGGATAAGAGAAAATTAGAAGTCATGGTAAAGATCTTTGGGCGTAAAACACCTCTAGAACTTAGCTACATGCAAGTAGAAAAAATATAATTGTTACACAAATATATGATCGATGTACTTTTAGCTTCCACATGAAGATACATCACTTTAAACATTTTAAAAATGGCAAAAGAGTTAAGTAAAGTAGTTAAATTACAAGTTAGGGGAGGTGCCGCGAATCCATCGCCACCAGTTGGACCCGCTCTTGGTGCTGCTGGGGTTAACATCATGGAGTTCTGTAAGCAGTTCAACTCCAGGACTCAAGACAAACAAGGTAAAGTGTTACCTGTTGTCATTAACGTGTACAAAGACAAATCTTTTGACTTTGTAGTTAAAACCCCACCTGCAGCTGTTCAATTGATGGAAGCAGCAAAGATCAAGAAAGGATCTGGTGAACCTAATAGAAAGAAAGTAGCGACTGTATCATGGGATCAAATTAAAGTCATTGCAGAAGACAAAATGGTAGACTTAAATGCCTTTACCGTTGAGTCTGCAATGAGAATGATCGCTGGGACGGCTCGTTCCATGGGACTAAAAGTAAAGGGTGATGCACCTGCGTAAAACTTTAAAAAGTTAGTGAAATGGCAAGATTAACAAAAAAGCAAAAAGAAGCTTACGCTAAATTAGATCGTTCAAAATCTTACGACCTAAATGCAGCATCCGCTTTGATTAAAGACATTACTAATGTAAAGTTTGATGCATCTGTAGATATCGCTGTTCGATTGGGAGTAGATCCACGTAAAGCTAACCAAATGGTTAGAGGCGTTGTAACACTTCCTCACGGAACAGGTAAAGACGTAAAAGTGCTAACATTAGTAACACCCGACAAAGAAGCAGAGGCTGAAGCAGCTGGTGCAGATTTTGTTGGTTTAGACGAATACCTTCAAAAAATTAAAGGAGGATGGACAGATGTGGATGTTATTATAACAATGCCCAGCTGTATGGGTAAACTAGGCCCTCTAGGAAGAATTCTAGGGCCAAGAGGTTTGATGCCCAATCCAAAGACAGGTACGGTAACCATGGATGTCGCAAAAGCAGTGAAAGATGTAAAAGCCGGAAAAATCGACTTTAAAGTAGACAAAACTGGAATTGTTCATGCAGCCATAGGGAAAGCGTCTTTTGAAGCAGACAAGATTGCAGATAATGCAAACGAGTTGGTACAAACATTAATTAAGTTAAAACCTACCGCATCAAAAGGGACTTACATCAAAAGTATCTTTATGTCCAGCACAATGAGTCCAAGTGTAGAAGTAGATGTAAAATCTGTTTCCTAAGCAGTTAAAAACGTATATCATGACGAGAGAAGAAAAATCACAAGTAATACAAGATTTAACGTCCACCTTAGCAGATACAGATACTATCTATCTAGCAGATATTTCTGGTTTGGATGCACTAAGTACATCAAACTTGCGAAGAGCGTGTTTTAAGGCTAATGTAAAATTGGCTGTAGTAAAGAACACACTGCTTTCTAAAGCAATGGAAGCATCTGATAAGGAATTTGGAGAACTTAAGGGTATTCTTAAAGGAAATACCTCCATAATGATCGCAGAAGCTGGAAATGCGCCAGCCAAAGTAATCAAAGAATTTAGAAAAAAATCTGATAGACCCTTACTCAAGGGAGCCTATGTAGAAGAAGCTGTTTACATCGGTGACGAACAATTAAACGCTCTTGTAAATATCAAGTCAAGGGAAGAATTAATTGGAGACATCGTTGGACTATTACAATCACCTGCAAAAAATGTTATATCAGCATTACAGTCAGGAGGTGGTAAACTAGCAGGAATCCTCAAAACATTATCAGAAAAATAAACAAGCGCACTAATAACTAAAATAAAAATTTTTAAAAAACAATTAAAATGGCAGATTTAAAAGATTTCGCAGAACAACTAGTTAACTTAACAGTGAAAGAAGTTAACGAATTGGCAGATATTTTAAAGGAAGAATACGGAATTGAGCCTGCAGCAGCAGCCGTAGCAGTGGCATCTGGTTCAGGATCAGGTGGCGACGCAGCAGCAGCTGAAGAGCAAACAGAATTTGATGTAATCTTAAGAGCACCTGGTGGATCTAAGCTAGCTGTGGTAAAATTAGTTAAAGAATTAACTGGTTTAGGATTAAAAGATGCCAAGGGCATCGTTGATAGCGCACCTGCACCAATTAAAGAAAGTGTTTCTAAAGATGAAGCTGAAGGGCTTAAAAAATCTTTAGAAGAGGCAGGAGCTGAAGTTGAGCTTAAGTAAGCTATTTCCCGATTCTGTTTCTACGTATCTGGAACCGAGCGGGCAAACAAATTAAGGTTTAGGTACTAAAAGGGCTTCCCTTTTAGACCTAAACCCTTTTGTGTATATATTCGTTCTTTTTATAATCCCGATTTTTTAATCAAAAACACATTCTCTTTGGCAACGATTAACACTACTGAAAGAATTAATTTCGCATCCTCTAAACTAGGAACTGACTATCCCGATTTTTTGGATATTCAAGTCAAGTCTTTTCAAGATTTTTTTCAACTACAAACAAAAGCAGAGGAGCGAGGCGAAGAAGGTTTGTACAAGACCTTTATGGATAATTTTCCTATTACAGATACCCGAAACAATTTTGTACTCGAGTTTTTAGACTATTTTGTAGATCCACCAAGATACAGTATTCTAGAATGTATTGAAAGGGGACTTACCTACAGTGTACCTCTCAAAGCACGTTTAAAACTGTATTGTACAGATCCTGAACATGAGGACTTTGAGACGATCGTCCAAGATGTTTATCTGGGTGCCATTCCCTACATGACAAATTCTGGAACTTTCGTAATCAACGGTGCAGAAAGAGTCGTGGTATCTCAGTTACATCGATCACCAGGAGTGTTCTTCGGTCAATCTTTCCACGCCAACGGTACTAAGTTATACTCTGCAAGAGTGATCCCATTCAAAGGGTCATGGATAGAATTCGCCACTGATATCAATAGCGTCATGTATGCTTATATTGATAGAAAGAAAAAATTACCGGTCACAACACTGTTCAGAGCCATCGGCTTTGAAAGAGATAAAGATATTTTAGAAATTTTTGATCTGGCAGAGGAGATTAAAGTCTCAAAAACGGGACTTAAAAAGGTATTGGGAAGAAAACTAGCTGCAAGAGTTCTAAAAACATGGTTTGAAGATTTTGTAGATGAAGATACTGGAGAAGTTGTATCTATAGAGCGAAACGAAATCATTTTCGATCGCGACACGATCATCGAAAAAGAATACATTGATGAAATCATAGAATCTGGTGCAAAAACCGTATTACTTCACAAAGAAGATAACCAGCAAGCAGATTATGCAATTATCCATAATACACTTCAAAAAGATCCTACAAACTCAGAAAAAGAAGCTGTCGAACACATATACAGACAGCTACGTAATGCTGAACCGCCAGACGAAGAAACAGCAAGAGGAATTATTGATAAACTGTTTTTCTCGGAGCAGCGTTACAACCTAGGAGAGGTAGGGCGTTTTAGAATGAATACCAAGTTAGGATTAGATGTTGATATCGATCAAAAAGTACTAACCAAACAAGACATTATTACCATCATAAAGTACCTGATTGAGCTGATCAACTCCAAAACAGAAGTAGATGATATCGATCACCTATCTAACCGTCGTGTTAGAACCGTTGGAGAGCAATTAGCTGGTCAGTTTGGTGTAGGTTTAGCGCGTATGGCAAGAACCATCAGAGAGAGAATGAATGTTAGAGATAACGAAGTATTTACTCCAATTGACCTAATCAATGCTAAGACCTTATCATCCGTAATTAACTCATTTTTTGGAACAAATCAGTTATCTCAATTTATGGATCAAACCAATCCATTAGCGGAAATCACTCACAAACGTAGATTATCAGCCCTAGGACCTGGAGGGCTATCACGAGAGAGAGCGGGATTTGAAGTTCGTGATGTTCACTACACACACTACGGTCGTTTATGTCCGATTGAAACACCCGAAGGACCCAATATCGGGTTGATTTCTTCCCTCTCAGTATTCGCGAAGGTAAACAACCTAGGATTTATAGAAACACCATATAGAAAAGTCGAAGAAGGTAAGGTTGATCACAAAAAAGATCCCATATACCTAAGTGCAGAAGAAGAAGAAGGGAAGAAAATTGCCCAGTCTAATCTTCCTCTAGAAGAAAATGGAGCTTTTGTAAATGATCGAGTAATCGCTCGTGAAGAAGGAGACTTCCCTGTTGTAACTCCCGCTGATGTTGACTATATGGATGTTGCTCCCAACCAGATCGCATCAATTTCAGCATCCTTGATTCCATTTTTGGAGCACGATGATGCCAACCGAGCATTAATGGGATCTAACATGATGCGTCAAGCAGTGCCTTTATTGCGTCCAGAGTCTCCAATCGTTGGGACAGGACTGGAAAGACGCGTAGCTAAAGACTCTAGGATTCTTATCAATTCTGAAGGTGCTGGAGAAGTTATTTATGTAGATGCAACTAAAATCACAATCAAATACGATAGAACAGATGAGGAGAGACTAGTTAGTTTTGATTCGGATGAGAAATCCTATGATCTGATTAAATTTAGAAAAACCAATCAAGGGACATGCATTAACTTAAAGCCAATTGTAAGGATCGGTGATAGAGTTACCAAAGGTCAAGTTCTTTGCGAAGGATATGCAACACAAGAAGGAGAGCTCGCTTTAGGAAGAAATATGAAAGTGGCTTTTATGCCTTGGAAAGGGTATAACTTTGAAGATGCAATTGTAATTTCAGAAAAAGTAGTGCGTGAAGATATTTTCACCTCCATTCATATTGATGAATATTCTCTAGATGTACGCGATACGAAGTTAGGAACAGAAGAACTTACCAACGACATCCCAAATGTTTCTGAAGAAGCGACCAGAGACTTAGACGAAAATGGAATGATTCGTATCGGAGCTGAGGTAAATCCAGGTGATATTTTAATCGGTAAAATTACACCTAAGGGAGAATCAGATCCAACGCCTGAAGAAAAACTATTAAGAGCAATTTTTGGAGATAAAGCAGGAGATGTAAAAGATGCCTCTTTAAAAGCATCCCCATCACTAAAAGGAATTGTAATTGATAAAAAGCTTTTCAGAAGGGCAGTAAAAGATAAAAATAAAAGAGCAAGAGACAGAGAAGCTGTAGCACTGTTAGAGGCATCCTTTGTAGGTAAATTCGATGCTCTCCAAGATAGACTTGTAGAGAAACTATTCAGTCTGGTAAGTGGAAAAACTTCTCAGGGAGTATTCAACGATTTAGGTGAAGAAGTATTGCCAAAAGGTAAAAAATATACCCTAAAGATGTTGAATGCTGTTGAAGACTATACGCATCTTGTAAGCGGAACTTGGACAACCGATAAAGGGATTAACAAGTCTGTTGGTGAATTAATTCACAACTATAAAATCAAGGTCAATGATTTACAAGGGGTCCTGCGTAGGGAGAAGTTTACTATTTCTGTAGGTGACGAACTGCCAGCGGGAATCTTAAAATTAGCTAAGATTTACATTGCTAAAAAACGCAAGTTAAAAGTAGGTGATAAAATGGCTGGGCGTCACGGAAACAAAGGTATTGTTGCACGTATTGTTCGTCAAGAAGATATGCCATTCCTAGAGGACGGAACACCAGTAGATATTGTATTAAACCCTCTCGGAGTTCCTTCTCGAATGAATATTGGTCAGATTTATGAAACGGTTCTTGGCTGGGCAGGTCAAAAGCTTGATAAGAAATATGCGACACCAATTTTTGACGGTGCTTCATTAGATCAGATTAACCAATACACAGACGAGGCAGGAGTGCCAAGATTTGGACACACATACCTTTACGACGGAGGTACAGGAAAACGTTTTGATCAACCAGCAACAGTAGGTGTGATCTACATGATTAAGTTGGGTCACATGATTGAAGACAAAATGCATGCTCGATCTATTGGACCATACTCGTTAATAACACAGCAACCACTTGGAGGTAAAGCTCAGTTTGGAGGTCAACGTTTTGGTGAGATGGAAGTATGGGCACTAGAGGCTTATGGAGCATCTAGTATTTTGCGTGAAATCCTAACGGTAAAATCAGACGATGTTATGGGAAGAGCCAAAACATATGAAAGTATTGTAAAAGGTGAAACCATGCCTGAACCTGGATTACCAGAATCATTTAACGTACTAATGCACGAACTCAAAGGTTTAGGTTTAGATCTAAAACTAGAAGAATAAAACTAGGAAGAATTATTTCCCTAATTTCTAAATTACATAAATGCCTTAGGGCACCATTTTTATATTTAATTCGATACCACCATTACCATGGCAAGAAGAAACGAAAAATATACCGTAAAAAAGTTCAATAAAATTTCGATTGGCTTATCATCACCTGAGTCCATTTTAGAAGTCTCTAGAGGCGAGGTCCTAAAGCCAGAGACAATTAATTATCGTACTCACAAACCTGAGAGAGATGGGTTGTTTTGTGAGCGTATTTTTGGTCCTGTAAAGGATTACGAGTGTGCTTGTGGTAAATACAAGAGAATTCGTTACAAAGGAATTGTTTGTGATCGATGTGGAGTAGAGGTAACAGAAAAAAAAGTCAGAAGAGACCGCGTTGGACATATCAACTTAGTTGTTCCCGTAGCTCATATCTGGTATTTTAGATCATTACCCAATAAAATGGGTTACCTTCTAGGCTTACCATCCAAGAAGTTAGATATGATTATCTACTACGAAAGATATGTAGTGATTCAGTCTGGAGTTGCTAAAAACGCAGAAGGAGAGCCATTGCAAAAAATGGAATTTCTGACAGAGGAAGAATACCTAGATATTTTAGATACACTTCCACAAGAAAACATGTATCTAGAAGATTCAGATCCCAACAAATTCATTGCAAAAATGGGTGCTGAGTGCCTGATCGAATTATTATCACGTATTGATTTAGATGAGCTATCATACGAGTTGAGACACAAAGCAAATACAGAAACATCAAAGCAGCGTAAAGCAGAAGCTTTAAAAAGACTGAACGTTGTTGAGGCTTTTAGAGACTCTCAAAAAAATAGAGAAAATAAGCCAGAGTGGATGATTATGAAGGCTATCCCAGTAATCCCACCAGAGTTACGCCCATTGGTGCCATTAGATGGAGGGCGTTTTGCAACCTCTGACTTAAACGACCTGTATCGTAGAGTAATTATCCGTAATAATCGCCTTAAAAGATTGATGGAAATAAAAGCTCCTGAAGTCATTTTACGTAACGAAAAGAGAATGCTCCAAGAATCTGTTGATTCCTTGTTTGACAACACGCGCAAGTCATCCGCAGTAAAAACAGAATCAAATAGGCCATTAAAATCACTTTCAGACTCTCTAAAAGGAAAACAAGGAAGGTTCCGTCAGAATTTACTTGGAAAACGTGTAGACTATTCGGCTCGTTCCGTAATCGTAGTAGGTCCAGAATTAAAATTATTTGAATGCGGTTTGCCTAAAGATATGGCTGCTGAGCTATACAAGCCTTTTATCATCCGCAAATTGATAGAGCGAGGTATTGTAAAAACAGTAAAATCTGCAAAGAAAATTATTGACAGAAAAGAACCTGTCGTTTGGGATATTTTAGAAAATGTCATCAAAGGACATCCAGTTCTTTTGAATCGCGCTCCTACATTGCACAGACTAGGGATTCAAGCCTTCCAACCAAAGTTAATTGAAGGAAAAGCAATTCAATTGCACCCGCTTGTATGTACAGCGTTTAATGCAGATTTTGATGGAGATCAGATGGCAGTTCACTTGCCATTAGGCCCCGAGGCAATTTTAGAAGCACAGCTGCTGATACTAGCCTCTCAAAATATCCTCAACCCTGCTAACGGTGCTCCAATCACAGTTCCATCCCAAGATATGGTACTAGGATTGTACTACATGACTAAAGAACGAAAGTCTACAAAGCAGATTCCAGTTAAAGGAGAAGGATTGGTATTTTACTCTCCTGAGGAAGTTACCATCGCCTTCAATGAAGAGCAAGTTGACCTGAATGCTGCAATAAAAGTAAGGACCCAAGATCTTGATCAAAATGGGAATCAAGTTACTAAGTTAATAGACACTACTGTTGGTAGAGTATTGTTTAACGAAGTAGTTCCCAACGAAGCAGGATATATTAATGAGGTATTAACCAAAAAGTCTCTTCGAGATATTATTGGTAAAATATTAAAATCTACAGATATCCCAACCACTGGAACATTCTTAGATGAGATTAAAAATATGGGGTACAAGTTTGCATTCCAAGGAGGACTATCCTTTAGTCTGGGAGATATTATCATTCCAGAGGAGAAACATTCGATGATTGCAGAAGCAAACAAAGAGGTAGATGGTATTGTGATGAATTACAATATGGGTATGCTAACGCAAAAAGAACGTTACAATCAGGTGATTGATATTTGGGGTAGAACCAATAATATGTTAACTGAATTATCCATGAAACGCCTGAGAGAGGATCAACAAGGATTTAACTCCGTGTACATGATGTTGGATTCAGGAGCCAGAGGATCCAAAGAGCAAATTCGCCAGTTAACGGGAATGCGTGGATTGATGGCAAAACCAAAAAAATCTACTGCAGGAGGTGGAGAAATTATCGAAAATCCGATCCTTTCAAATTTTAAAGAAGGATTATCAATTCTTGAATACTTTATCTCCACTCACGGTGCCCGTAAAGGATTAGCAGATACAGCCTTAAAAACAGCAGATGCGGGCTATCTTACTCGTCGTTTGGTAGATGTTTCTCAAGACGTAATCATCAATGAGGACGACTGTGGAACATTAAGAGGACTAGAAATAACACCACTAAAAAAAGACGATATTATCGTTGAAAAACTATCAGATCGTATTGAAGGGCGTGTAGCGTTACATGACATTTATGTGCCTAATAGTAATGAAATTATTGTTGAAGCAGGAGCATTAATTACTACCCATCTTGCGAAAGAAATTGAAGATGCAGGCATAGGAAAAGTAGAGGTAAGATCTGCGTTAACCTGTGAATCCCAGCGAGGAATTTGTGCCAAGTGTTACGGTCAGAGTTTGTCTACTCGAAAAAATGTTCAGATAGGTGAAGCTGTGGGGGTCATTGCTGCACAATCCATTGGGGAGCCGGGAACACAGTTAACACTAAGAACCTTCCATGTAGGAGGTGTAGCAAACAAGATTTCTGAAGAAAATAAGTTAGTCGCTAAGTTTAGTGGAAACGTAGTGATTGAAGATTTAAGAACTGTTCAAGGAAAGAATAACGATGACAAAACAGTAGATATTGTTATTTCAAGAACAGCTGAAATTAAGATTCAAGATAAGAAAACTGGAACCACCCTCAGCACAAATATTATCCCTTATGGATCTATTATTTACAATAAAGCCATCAAATCAGTAAAAAAGGGAGATGAAATTTGTGAGTGGGATCCTTTCAACGGTGTGATTGTTTCTGAATTTGGTGGAAAAGTAAAATTTGAAAACCTGCAACAGGGAATCAATTACCAAGTAGAAGTTGATGAAACGACAGGATTCAAGCAGAAAGTGGTTACCGACTCCAAGAATAAAAAGCTCATTCCGACACTAATTATAGAAGATAAAGATGGAAGTGCGAAACGATCCTACAGCTTACCAGTAGGCGCTCAACTAAATGTTGAGGAAGGAAATAAAGTAACCAGTGGTAAGACATTGGTTAAGATTCCACGTAAGTCTGGTAAAGCTGGTGACATCACCGGTGGTCTGCCTCGTGTAACTGAGTTATTTGAAGCACGAAACCCATCTAACCCAGCTGTAGTATCAGAAGTAGACGGGGTAGTATCGTTTGGAAAGATAAAAAGAGGAAACAGAGAGATTATAGTAGAATCCAAGACAGGTGATATTAGAAAATATCTGATTAAACTCTCAAATCAAATTCTAGTTCAAGAGAACGATTTTATCAAAGCAGGAATGCCTCTCTCTGATGGTGCAATTACACCAGAAGATATTTTGAGAATTCAAGGGCCTTC
>JABSPP010000109.1 GCA_013214275.1 Flavobacteriaceae bacterium | reverse complement strand
ACAACCTTGATCACTCTGAAGAGGTTCCTAGCGTAACGGTTCAGCTTCCTGTGTTTAACGAAATGTATGTAATGCAGCGTTTGTTAGATAATATAGCGCTATTGGAATATCCTAGGGAAAAATTAGAAATACAGGTTTTAGACGATTCTACAGATGAGTCAGTAGTCTCTACAGCGAATCACATTAAAAAACTTCAGCAGCAAGGAATTGATATTCATCATATTACACGAACAAACAGGAAAGGGTTTAAAGCGGGTGCATTAAAGGAAGGCTTAGAAATTGCTAGAGGCGATTTCATCGCCATTTTTGATGCTGACTTTCTACCCCAAAAAGACTGGTTGCTTCAGACAGTTCCGTATTTTAAAAACTCTAGCATTGGTGTAGTTCAAACTCGATGGGGGCATATCAACAGAAATTATTCCACACTTACCAAGGTTCAGGCTTTTGCTTTGGATGCGCACTTTACATTAGAGCAGGTGGGGAGAAATAGCAAAGGGCACTTTATCAATTTTAATGGGACTGCGGGAATCTGGAGGAAGCAGTGTATTCTGGATGCTTGTAAATGGGAGGGTGACACCCTTACAGAGGATTTAGATCTTAGTTATCGCGCGCAACTAAAGCAATGGGAATTTAAGTATTTAGAGGATGTGACCACCCCTGCTGAACTCCCTGTTATCATTAGTGCAGCTCGTTCGCAGCAGTTTCGTTGGAACAAAGGAGGAGCTGAGAATTTTCAAAAAATGGCCAGGCGTGTAATCACCAGTACATCAGTTCCTTTAAAAACAAAGATCCACAGCGTACTTCACCTACTCAATAGCTCGATGTTTTTAATGATTTTTCTAGTTGCCATTTTAAGTATTCCCATGCTATACATAAAAAACGAATATGCGCATTTAAAATCCTACTTCTATGTGATGAGTTTCTTTATAATCAGCTCAATTATTTTCTTTATCTGTTATTGGTTTATGTTCAAAAAAACCTATGGCGGAGGTTTTTTTAATTTTGTGAAGTATATCGGGACATTTTTTACATTCTTTTCTATTGCGATGGGGTTTTCACTTCACAATACGATAGCTGTTCTTGAAGGGCATATCGGTAAAAAAAGTGAATTCGTACGCACTCCAAAATTCAATATCAAATCATTAAAAGACAGTTGGAAAAACAACAAATACATTCGCAAGAAACCCTCTTTAAATGTCATTATTGAAGGACTTCTAACGATGTACTTCGCTTTTGGCATGTATAGCGCTTTTATTGTGGGTGATCAGGGAGGAGACTTTGGACTGTTTCCCTTTCATCTGATGCTGTTTATGGGATTTGGGTATGTCTTTTTTAAGTCGGTTTTTTCTAAGGCTTAACGTTGATTGTGTCCCAAAAATACCAAACCCTTCTCGCCACTGGTTCAACAATAGTGTTATACTTTTTATTCGGTTACGGGTTAGATCGAACAGATTTCTCAGTATTATTCGCCACTTACACCATCCTTTTTGTTCCCTTTTTCTATGTTCTAAAAAAAGAAAAAATGAACCTCTCTTTTTTAATGGGAACTGCTATATTATTCCGATTGATATTTCTTTTTGCAATTCCTAATCTATCGCAAGACTTCTACCGATTTATCTGGGATGGAAGGATGATTTTAGAGGGGATAAATCCTTTTATTTCTATTCCAGAGACCTTTGTTGAGAAGGGAAATATTCCGATAAGCCAAGGGACAGAGCTCTACCGTGGAATGGGACAGCTCAGTGGAAGTCATTATACCAATTATCCACCTGTTAACCAATTTAATTTTCTGATAGCAGCTGTTTTCTCTAATACCAGCATTGTTGGAGCTGTGATTGTCATGCGCTTGCAAATTATTCTAGCAGACATCGGAATCATCTACTTTGGGAAAAAGATACTTAAGCAACTGAATCTTCCTCACCACCTTATTTTTCTGTATGCGTTGAATCCATTGATTATTATTGAACTAACTGGAAATTTACATTTTGAATCGGTAATGCTGGTCTTTTTGGTTTGGAGTCTACACCTCTTACTTAAAGGACGATGGATTTGGTCTGCGATTATTCTTGGACTATCGGTGTCTGTAAAATTGATTCCTCTTCTCTTTTTACCCTTATTTTTTCAGTGGTTCACGTCAAGAATTTCTCTCCCTTCTCAAACGAATGTGAGCATCAAAACCCAAGTCCAGAAGACTTCCTTTTCATGGGTTGGATTATCAAAACTGGTCTTATTTGGGATGATTGTTGTTTTTGTAAACATCATTCTTTTTATCCCTTTCGTCTCCACAGATCTTGTGAACAGTTACACAGGTACCATAGGACTGTGGTTTCAGAATTTCGAGTTTAATGCGAGCTTGTACTATATCGCCAGAGCCATTGGATATACATTTAGAGGATGGAATGAGATTGCTGTTATCGGGAAGATCATGCCTGCACTAACTAGTGTGTTTTTGATCATCATCACATTTTTTAGAAAGAACAGATCGCCTAAGCAGTTAATCTCGGCATTGCTCTTGGGATTAACGTGCTATTATGTTACCACAACCACTGTTCACCCTTGGTATTTGGCACCTTTGGTATTGTTGTCGGTTTTTACAACATACCGTTATCCTTTGGTTTGGAGTGTGGTCATTGTGTTGAGCTACCATGCCTATGGAAATGAGCTTTGGAGAGAAAATTTATGGCTAGTAGGATTGGAGTACCTGTTTGTTTATGGTATGTTGATCTGGGAAATCATTCAAATTCGATTGCGATCATCCTCAAGAACATCAAAACTTAAGTAATTGAAGGTCAATTCTGATTCGTTGATGAAAAACGTGAACCATAAGAAACGGTTAGTGATACTTCATATAGAAGTTTTAAATCCTTACATTGGAGAAAAATAATTCCATGGACTTATCCAAAATACAACTCATTGTTACAGATATGGACGGCACGCTACTGAACCCACAAGAGAGACCGAGCGCAGTATTTTTTGAGCAGTTCAAAAAATTACAAGCACTAGATGTACATTTTGTCGCAGCCAGTGGTCGTCAGTACAACAGTATAGCGCAAAAATTAGCTCCTATCAAAGATCATATTACGATTGTTGGGGAGAATGGCAGCATTATAAAAAGAAAGGATAAATTACTGCACTTGCATACCATGAATTCTAATCATATTTTTGCGATTTTACCTATTTTAAGAAGAATACAGGATATTTTTATCATCCTCTGCGGAGAAGATTCGGCTTATATCGAATCGAAGAATCCCAAGCTGGTTGATATGCTGATGGAATACTACGGAACTCACCAAGTTGTAGAAAATTTTACTTCAGTCATTGCCCGTACTTCCATACTAAAAATTGCATTGTATCATCCGAAATCTTCAGAAGAATATATTTACCCCCATCTCAGGTCATCTAAAGATCATTTTTTGCTGAAAATCTCTGGTAAAAACTGGTTAGATCTATCCAGTCCTCATTCGAATAAAGGAACAGCGCTCAAGATCATTCAAAAGGAAATGAATATTACTGATGAAGAAACAGTTGTTTTTGGGGATTATTTAAATGATCTAGAAATGTTGCAGTGTGCATATTTTAGTTACGCGATGAAAAATGCACATCCTGCAGTGTTGAAAACAGCCCGTTTTACGACAGACAGCAATGCCAATTTAGGCGTTGAAAAAGTGATTGCCAAAGTAATCGAAGCAAAGAATAGTTGATGTGGTTTCTAAAGTATAATCTAACATCAGAAATATAATTATTGTCAGATGGTCTTCCCAGCTTTTACCAGTTCCCTTGAGATGGCAAACCGTAAATCCTCTTCTAAGAGTGTTGTGCTTTTTCTAACCTCAGCTTGAATGATACAATAAGCAACTACGTTTGTAATATTGGCTCCAGAGAGTTTATGCTCTTTAGCAATTTTCCTAAGGCTCAAACCAGGTTCTAGTTCAAATGACGAAGGTAGGGCTTTCGACCAAAGAGAAAGTCTTTCTAGCTCCCGAGGCAACTCGAAGTCGATGACAAACTCAAAGCGCCTGAGGAAAGCCTCATCTAAGTTCTTTTTAAAGTTGGTTGCTAGCAATAGCATCCCCGAGAAATATTCGATTCGTTGTAGAAGGTATGACACAGATTGGTTGGCGTGCCTATCGTTGGCACTATTGGTTTCACTTCGTTTTCCAAATAAGGCATCCGCCTCATCAAAGAAAAGAATCCAGTTCTCGTTTTCTGCTCGATCAAACAAACTCGAGAGGTTTTTTTCAGTTTCTCCAATGTATTTAGAGACCATAGAAGGAACATCCACACAATACAAATCTCTCTCTAAAGACTTACTCAATAATTTTGCGGCAAATGTTTTTCCTGTTCCAGGTGGACCACTAAATAAGCAACGCAATCCAGGTCTGATCTTACCTTGCATATGCTGATGGAGTAATGGAGCATAGTGACACCAATTTTCTATTTCTTTGATCTCTTTTTTAAGACGATAACTGGCTACATAGTCGTCCCAGCTTAAGGTTGTTGAAACTAATTTTGCAGGGAAGCTCGGACTTAGATCGGGTTTAGACATGCGGCCAAACATAAAAAAGTCGAGATAGTCTGGACTTAGGATTAGTTTTCCGCTAAGTTTTGGAGCTCCATTCTCAACACTAGAAAGTCGCAGAAGTTGTTTTTTATGAAAAAAATGATCCGATTGAAACAGTCGTATCATTCGCAAACGCATATCAATATCTTGCCACCCAACTAAAAAACAGAGAGTTTCTCCTGTTGGGGCAAATCCTTGATTTTCTAAACGACCTCCAAACTGAGTATACAGGCGTTCTGTGTGCTCATTTTTCATGACAAGAGTATCAAATATTTCTGGACAGATATGTGATGCCAGAGAGGTGACTAGCACCAGTCGTTCTACTGCAGACATTTGATGTTCTTGTATAAAACTACCATACGAAGAACTTGCATCTATTAGAGGCATGGTAAGTTCGTTAAAGGCTGCTGAAGTGTTCCCTTCTAAAAAATCTTTAATCCGATCATGAATTAAGTTTTGTAGCCACTTCAAGTCAAGATTCACATGATCGATGGTTTTTTTTTCTTGTGTGGGTGAAGGCGATGAGTTTGATGTTGTTTTGATGGCGTTCATAAGTTTTACAATGATGATATGCGGTATATAATGACATTTTTTGGTCGAAAGGAATTCTCAAAGCCTTGAACCAAAATATTTAAAATAAGTTTCTTTGGATATCTCGCGAACTTACAGGGTGTACGGCAAATGTCCAAAGAAGGTCAATTTTTGTCCATCTGAAAATCTTCCAGATTCAAAAAGATCAGTCCATCTCTGATGCTGAAACAAGCGACCAATGACGCAAGGCGAAAAAGACAGAGCAGATCACTCAGTCACTCGCGAAACCCCATAAAAAAGGGACTTCTATAAACGAAGTCTGTGTGGTGTTGAATATCTTTGAGAACGAATTTTTCGCGCTAATAAGGCCACTCTACATTGATGATCTCTTGCATGAGTGATGTCTTAATCATGCGAATATTCCACGGAAGTGTTTGTAAAATGAGGTCATGTGGACGCTGTTCTACTTGTAATCGCCATTGTTGCCTCTGCATGCTAAGCTTTCCCTCTCGTTGTAGAAATGCATTTTGAAAACCTTGAGGACTAACATTCCCCATCCTAGACCAGTTGTTTATCACAGCTTTTAAAAGTTCGTTTGCACGCATCTGTTCTTTTTCTGAAAGGGTGATGCCTGTGATAAAAGTTGTGCTGATGGGCACACCACACAGCAATTTGATTAATGGCAGTTGATGTTCTTTGACTTCCACTTCTCCAGTAGCCAAGTAATGTCCTAGCATCAGTGCTTTGGTCATTGACAAATCACCAGTGAATTCGTTGCTTTTGGTCAGTCCCAATACTTGAAAAAGTTGGGGAATGTAAGGAGCACAAATCACCATCCCTGCGTTGTGGATATAAATTTCCTGGGTTTCTTGCTTTAGATCCTCTGTATTTGGAATTCCTTTCTGATTTATTGGTTCTGAAAGAGGGGTTTTTACTTTTTCTCGTAAGGCAATCATGTGTTCTTCCCACTTTTTTTCCCAAAATTGTGCTGTTTTTTTTGTGTTGGATGGCTGTGATTGAGATGCTTTAGTATCTGATGATGATGTTCCAGGGTACTCTCGTGTAAGCT
>JABSPP010000108.1 GCA_013214275.1 Flavobacteriaceae bacterium | reverse complement strand
TTTTTAGCTTTTAATACCAATAAAGATAACGCTTTACACCCTTTTTAACTAAGATAGCAATGAATTTTTCGGGTTAAAAAGGGAGATTTGTCGTGCACCCTGTTCAACAGAACACTACAATGGTAACTTTTTAATTTTTAATAGTAAGCGCATACATAAAAAGACTAGCTTTAGCAATAGAGATGGAAACATCTCTTTCTTTTTCATAGCAATTTTTCCCACTCAATCTTTGAGTGGTTTTCTTATTTTTCCTAAAGTCATTTTCAAAATAATCCTATCTATAGTATCTAGTTCAATCTCCCTGTAGTTGTATCCATTGTTTTCTTTTTGGAATTTTATCTTATCAATAAAAGATTACGACAGCTCTTCCCCTATCTTTTACTTTTATATTTATTAAAAATTTGATTGAAATAGACCCTATAAGCTTATGTAAGTTTCTCTAGTAACTCGCGAACTTTTGTAGGGTCTTTAATTTGATACTTTGCCTTTGTCTTGGCAAAGCCTACTTTAATGGTGTATGCCCATTCAGGAGCTTCTTCAAACATGTATTCATCGGTCCAATCATCACCAATCACAGTGACAAAATCATAACTTTTTTGGGTTAACAAACGACTTACGACTCTACCTTTGTTCACATTACTGCTTTTAATTTCAATGACTTTGTTCCCCTTTAAAATAGAGAGATTATTATTGGAAACCATACTGGTGAGTACAGTATTGAGCTCTATCGTACGAATTTTAGCCAACTCTGGATCGGCTGTTCTATAATGCCAAGCTAATGAATAGTTTTTTGTTTCGATAAAAGTTGCTGGCGTTCTATCGACAAAAGTCTCTAAGATTGGTCGAATACTTTCCATCCAATCCGTTTTCAATCGCTCTAGGGCTATCCATTCTTTGTCTTGGTACAACCAAACACCATGATCGGTAACCAGTGTATAGCTTTTGTCTCCAAACCACTTTTGAAATGTTTCTTTGTCGCGTCCACTAATTAAAACCAAAGTCGTGTCTTCTTTTTCTTGCAGCGTGTCTAGAAGTGTAAACAATATTTTATCGGGTTCGGCATCCTGAGGGTTATCTTTAAACCCGACCAAAGTTCCGTCATAATCCAATAACAATAATTTTTTCTTTTTTTGATGAAAATCATTCACTAGTTGTTGCTCATATTCACGGGTGAGTTTTTTTGCAATAACCGTATCTTTATGTTGTTTGGTTTGTTTAAGTGAATTTAAAAATTCCGTAGCCCATTTCTCTACATCATAACGTTTCAAGCGTTTTTGTAAAAACTTCATGCGCGTTTGCTGCTCTTTTAAAGGCATTGTTAGCGCTTGTTTTAAACTATGTGCAAAGTCTTCAAAACTACTTGGATTAATTAGCAAAGCTTCGTTCATTTCTTGGGAAGCTCCTGCCATCTCACTCAATATTAAAACACCATCATGCTTGGTTCTGGTAGCTACATACTCTTTGGCAACTAAATTCATTCCATCTCGAATGGGAGTAATCAAAGCCACCTCAGAAGTAATGTATAAATCGATCAAATCATCAAAAGGCAGTGATCGATAGAAATACCAGATAGGTGTCCAGCTAACGGTAGCGAATTTACCATTGATACGACCCACTAACTCATCAGTTTCCCGTTTCAATTTTTGGTATTGAGGAACATTAGAACGAGATGGGACTGCTAACATCACCAAACGTACTTTCTCTTTGTATTCGGGAAACTTATCCAGAAAATACTCAAAAGCTTTGATTCTGTTTGGAATTCCTTTAGTGTAATCCATTCTATCAATGGATAGAATTAGTTTTTTTCCTTCTAAAGTATGCTCTTCCAATCGTTTATGGAGCTCCGACTTTTCTTTAGATTGACTATTATGATCTAAAGCAGCTTTATGAAACTTATCGTAATCAATTCCCATCGGAAAAGAATCCACTGTTATGATTCTGTCTTGATGACTGATGGTATTAAAATTAACATCTAATCGTAAAATACGTTTGACTGAACTCAAAAAATGACGTTCATAATCATAGGTGTGAAACCCCAGTAAATCTGCTCCCAGCATACCACTAAGAATTTCTTTCCGCCAAGGAAACGTTCTAAAAATTTCGTACGAAGGGAAAGGAATATGTAAAAAGAATCCTATGGTAGTTTCTGGCTTTTTTTCTTTGATGAGCTGCGGCAGTAGTAATAATTGGTAGTCGTGAACCCAAACAGTGTCTCCATCGTTTAAGTGTTTCAAAATCGTCTCAACAAATTTTTCATTTACACGCTTATAAGCTTCCCATTCTTGTTGTTCAAATTCTGTGTACTCCATAAAATAGTGGAACAAAGGCCATAGAGCTCTATTACTGAATCCTTCATAGTATTCTTCAATATCTTGTTGAGACAGAGCAACAGAAATGCATTTTTCCTCACGTATTTTAGCATCTACTTTTTTAGATAGCTCCAAGCTCAATTCATCCTCTGGAATTCCAGACCAACCTACCCAAATACCATTTCCTTCTGCATGTACAGATTTCATCCCAGTAGCTAGTCCACCCACACTGGGCGTAACACCCATTTTATTTTTGTTGATTGAGACCTGTAGTGGCAAGCGATTGGAAACTATTATTGTTTTATTCATGGATGTAATTTGTTGAAGCAAATAGTATTTCGTTAATTTAAAGAAATTTATAACGTGATTCACAGTAAAAGAAAAAAATCTCAATGAACAATTTAGATTACGGAATTATAGGTAATTGTAGAAGTGCTGCTTTGGTGTCTAGAACAGGGTCGATAGATTGGTGCTGTTTGCCTCAGTTTGATTCACCTTCTGTATTTGGAAAACTATTGGATGAACAAATTGGTGGTTCTTTTAGCATTAAGGTAGATAGTAGTTATTCCATTACCCAGCAATATAAAGACAATACGGCTATCTTGGTAACTCGATTTAGCAACGGATTAGATGCTTTTGAAATCCGAGACTTTATGCCTCGTTATTACAAAGAGAATGCAACCTACCATGCTCCACCAGAGTTAATTAGATATATAAAATATCTCTCAGGGAAGCCTAGCATGAAGGTGATTTATGATCCCAAACTGGAATACGCTATAGGAGAGACACGTACTTACATAAAAAATGACTTTGTTGTTAGTCTAACCGAAAAAGAAGTCTATGATACACTGTTTTTATATACAGACTTGTCTAAAGAGACCATTGTCAATGGAACTGAAATTGCCATTGCTGAAGATCATTTTTTTCTGGTTGGATATCACGAAAAATTGTTTGTTCCTACTTTGAAGTCGGCTTTTTTAGAATATGAGCGTACAAAAGTATATTGGTTGAATTGGATGGAACGTACCCCTTCATACAGAAGATACAACAAGCAGATTGCTCGTAGCGCCATGACTTTAAAACTACTAAGCTATGATAAAACTGGAGCTATTCTTGCTGCAGCAACAACGTCGTTACCTGAAACCATTGGGGAAGTACGTAACTGGGATTACCGATTCTGTTGGATTCGTGATGCTTCGATGGTCATCAAAGTAATGTCAACATTAGGGCATAAAAACATTGCCAGACGATATTTGAAGTTTATCATCAACCTGATGCCCGATAAAGATGAGAAGCTTCAAATCATGTACGGAATTAATGGTGAAAAGAAATTAACCGAAGAGTTTTTAGAGCATTTATCTGGGTATAAAAATTCAAGCCCTGTGAGGATCGGGAACGCAGCATACAAGCAAAGACAGAACGATATTTATGGAATCTTGATGGACATGATTCATCAGTTGATATTGAATTTTAGCAATGACATTGAAAACGGTGAAGAGCTCTGGAACATTACCAAAGGAATTGTCTGGGTAGTGAACAAACACTGGCAAGAACCCGACAAAGGAATTTGGGAATTTAGATCTGAAGATCAGCATTTTACCTTTTCAAAGGTATTGTGCTGGACAGCTATAGACAAGGCTATTAAAGTAGCTAAGCTACTGGGAAAAACCTCAAAACTAACACGCTGGCAATTGCTAGAAGAGGCCATTAGAACAGATATCATGAACAATGCTTGGAGTCGCAAAGTACAAGCATTTACACAAGCCTATGGATCTGATGATTTAGATGCTTCAGTACTCCTGATGGAATCGTATGGATTTATTGATGCCAAGCATCCAAAATATGTAAGTACTGTAAAAGCTATTGAGCGAGAATTGTCGAATGATGGTCTGTTATATCGATATAAAAATCAAGACGATTTTGGATTACCTTCCTCTTCTTTTACCATCTGTACCTTTTGGTTCATCAATAGTTTGTACAAAATAGGCGAAGAAGAAAAGGCAGTACAACAGTTTGAAAAACTTTTATCCTACAGCAATCATTTAGGATTGTTCAGTGAGGACTTAGATTTTAAAACCAAGCGATTGTTAGGAAATTTCCCACAAGCATATTCGCATCTGGCATTGATAGAAACTGCTGCTAACTTATCAAAAGTAACCAAAGAAGAAAAAGTAAAAGACACCTTGGCCTAGAGATATCATAAAGTCAATTTTTATGATTGATCGTAGAATGTGTTAAATAACTGAAACATAAATAATTAATCTTATACTTGACCAATAGGTGAGTCGCATCGGGGAAGCCTGCATTTTCGGAAAACCCTAAAAAGGCTTTTTTTTAAATTAATTCCCCTCCATTGAATGATAGACCTGCTGTACATCATCATCCTCTTCCAGTCTTTCCAATAATTTTTCAACATCGGTTTGCTGTTCCTGAGAAAGCTTTGTTGTTGAAGTAGGAATCCGTTCAAACCCAGAGGAAATAATTTCTACACTGTTTTCTTCAAAGAAAGCCTGAATGGCTCCAAACTGTTCAAAAGGAGCATAAACAACTACACCCTCATCATCCACAAAAACTTCTTCAACATCAAAATCGATCAATGCCAGTTCTAGCTCCTCCATATCCACAGTAATATCTTCCTTTTTTACTGTAAAGTTACACGTGTGATCAAACATAAAAACAACAGATCCAGAAGTCCCCAGGTTTCCGTCATATTTATTGAAAGCAGCCCTAACATTGGCAACAGTTCTATTGTTATTGTTGGTAGCAGTCTCTATCAACACGGCAATACCATGAGGAGCATAACCCTCAAATAAAACCTCCTTGTAGTTTGCAGTGTCTTTATCGGAAGCCTTCTTAATGGCACGCTCTATATTATCCTTAGGCATATTCGCTGCCTTAGCATTCTGGATCACAGCTCTTAAACGAGAGTTGGTCTCAGGATTGGGACCAGCCTCTTTCACAGCCATCACAATATCCTTCCCTATTCTGGTAAACGTTTTTGCCATCGCCGACCAACGTTTCATCTTACGCGCTTTTCTAAACTCAAATGCTCTTCCCATGTAAAATGTACTTAATTAGGACAATTACGATTGTAATATTCTACAATTTGTTGTGTGTCTTTTAATTTCAACTCTTTTTTATTAGCCCTTTCTATCAAATATGTACAGTCACTCATATACTTTTTAATTAATTTGCTCATATGCTTTTTGGAGGTAAGCCCTCGTTCCCCTATGTAAATAGCGTCTTTTGACTGATTTTTAACAAGGTAATACGTGTAGTCTGTCTCGTCTATATTGAAAATGGCAGAAATCAAACCTCCTGGTTTATAGTTGATAAAAGTGGCATACATAGAGATTTTAGGGTTTTCTACAACCACTTGCAGTAGTCTCGGCGCTCTCCTGTCTGGTACTTTTTTATATCTAAAAACTCTAGTTATCGTATCTTTTTTTAAAACAAGACGAGCCACATCATTATGATTATATTTTACTCGATTTGCTACTTTATTTTCTTTAAAAGAAATTTTATCACTAGAAGGCTTTACAAGTGCCAATCCATCTTTTCTTGTACCATCTAAAAAATAAACTTCTGCAGTGACATATTCATTGTACGATTGAGCAACAATAATGGGTGAGAATAAATATACTAAAAGTAGTAGGGAGAGTTTCACAGCCATCACAATATCCTTCCCTATTCTGGTAAACGTTTTTGCCATCGCCGACCAACGTTTCATCTTACGCGCTTTTCTAAACTCAAATGCTCTTCCCATTAATTATTTTTTTTGGGTTACCCACTTAGTTCTCAAAAAACTGATAATGAGTGATAAATTTAACTTTCAAAAATTCGATCATTTAAGCC
>JABSPP010000107.1 GCA_013214275.1 Flavobacteriaceae bacterium | reverse complement strand
ACAGAGCGTCTAAACAGGCAGTAAAAGATGGTAAGGTTGTTTTTACTTTTGATCACATGGAGCAGGGGACTTATGGGTTTTCTTTGTTTCATGATGTGAACGGAAATGATACACTTGATAAGAACATGTTCGGGGCTCCTAAAGAGCCATACGGATTTTCTATGGGGATGAGCGGCACTTTTGGGCCTCCAGACTTTTCAAAAATACAATTTGATCTAAAAGAGGATAAGAAAATTTTGATCAGTATTAAATAGGTATTAAAAGGGAGTGCGAACCTATTGTTTTAGGTTTAGCACTTTTTCGTATGCTTTTCTTGGGGAATTTCTGATGTGTACTTGACCGCAGTAGCGATACCCAAGCTTTTTAAAGAGATAAAGCATGGGAGCATTGTCAAAATTCGTATCGGCTTTAATGCTGTTAATGGTATTTTCTAATGCGTAATGTTCTATGCATTTAAACATTGTTGATGCAAGCCCTTTTCCGATGTATTCCTTTGCAATTGCTACCCTATGAAATACCACAAAATCTCCGTTGGTCTGCCAAGCTCCTTCAATTTTTTGGTATGCGGGTTCGTTGTTAATATCTACGGCACAATACCCTATAATTTCATTATTTGTAATCAATATGTAACCAATTTCTTTTGAAATATCTTTTTTAATCACCTCTGGATTGGGATAGCCGTCTTGCCATTGGTTACTTCCCTCTTTTTTTCGTTTAAAAATTGCTTGTTGTAGTATTTCCCAAATTCTGGATGCATCGCTGGGGAAGGCTTTTCGAAATTGATGCGCCATTTGATACTATGCTAAAATTTTGTTGATGAGGTCTTGTTTTCCTTTTTCATCGTCTCCATACAGCCATTGAAGAACATTGTCTTCCCAGATTTGGTCGTATTGCTCTGAATTAATGATATCTCTATCCATCGCAAGGTCTAAGATTTTTCCGGGATATGAAGATTGGGGTGCGCTTTCCATTTCGCCTAGAGGGTAAGGGTCGTCTAACCCCATTAACACTTGGTTTGATCCTTGGTTTTTTACGAGCAACTCAAGGGATCCTGTATCGTGAACTAAGGTGTCAAAGAAAATATTTTTGTGCCCTACTGCTTTTCTGGGATGTTCTTTGCCTTCGAAAAGGTCTGGACGACCGTCAAATCCTTGAATTCTTCTTCCTAAATTCATCTGTGCCAACTGTCCGCCATGAGCAAAGCAAACGCGCATATTAGGGTATTTTTCATAATAGCCATTAAGGGTTAGGAAATGATAAGCGTCAGCACATTGGGCTAGCATCCAAATAAGGTGAAAGCGCCATGATGTATTTTGTAATTTGATAAATTTTTCACCATCGTAGGGATGAATTTCCAGGGCAAGATTGTATTTGTCTGCGAGTTCAAAAATTCGTTCGTTTTCTTCATCAAAAATACAACGCCATGTTCCAATAGTATCCATGTAATGTGTTGGTAAACACAGCAGCCGCATTCCCAGTTGCTCTACACAGCGTTCTATTTCCCAACAGGCTCCTCGAACAAATCCTGGATGCACCACAAATCCACAGGTAAACTTGGAGGGGTTTTCTCGTTGAATTCTGGCGTTAAAATCGTTTTGAAATCGCAATGCTTGCTTCATCTCTTCTACTCTAAGACCGTTGCCGTATAGTTGGGAAAGGTTTAACACCACAGCGTGATCTATGTGAAACTTTTCCATCCAAGTTAACTTCTCATCCAAAAAGAAACTGGAGTCTGTAACAGGTCTGCTCCAATCTTTTTGCAGCATAAATTTACGGTCTTTGTCGACCCAAAAAATCCCCTTGTCTTTCATGTATTTTGGTATTTCTTCGGGATATGGAAGAAGGTGAGAATGTCCGTTGATTCTAAGTTTTCTTGGTTTCACTCGTTTAAATGTATGCTCGCTGTTTGGAATTTGATTTTATTGGGGTATTTTACTTGACCAATTTTTTAATGAGAATTTCATGTATTTGAAATCGGCTGGTTAAAGATCTGTTATTGCTTTGGTGACCATCCTGCGGGTGGTTCCATGACTACACCACTCTTAGAGCAGGTTCTTTTTTCTATGTCTGAGTAGAATCTATCAAATATGGCAGGCATGTCGGTTTCAATATTCTTTAGTTCAAATTCTTCTCGGTATAATAAGTTTCCAGATTCTTCACAATACCATTCTAGCGCATCTTTGACTCCTTTGGGTCTTGGATATTCGATAACCAAACCAACGGTATTGGCTTTTCTTTGTGGCGAATGTGGTACTCTAGCAGGTAATAAATAGATCTCTCCTTCTTTGATCTCAACGTCTACTTTTTCCCCTTTCTCATTGATGATCTTTAGCACCATATCTCCTTCTACTTGGTAGAAAAATTCTGGTGTTTCGTTGTAATGGTAATCTTTACGACTGTTGGGTCCTCCAACCACCGTGACGATGTATTCACCACCATCCCAAACACATTTATTTCCTACTGGTGGTTTTAGTAAATGGCGATGTTCATCGATCCACTTTTTAAAGTTTATAGGTTGTACTAGCATGCTCATTTTGATAAATTTTTAAACTAAAAACTTTTTAAAGATACCTAAATTTATCTTTCTTTTTACAGGGATTTTGTTCTTCCTCCGTCTACTGGGAGGTTAATCCCATTGATATATGATGCTTTTTCGCTAGCCAAAAAGGCAATGGCTGCTGCTGTTTCTTCTGGCTTGGCAAAGCGCTTGGCTGGGGATGCGTTTTTCATACTTTCAGAAATTTCGGTAGTACTTTTGCCTGTTTTATGCGCTTTATGTTGAATGATCTCATTCAACCGTTCGGTTTCTGTGGCACCAGGTAACACATTATTTACTGTAATTCCAAACTGTCCCAATTCATTGGCCATGGTTTTAGACCAGTTGGCAACTGCCCCGCGGATGGTGTTAGAAACCCCCAATCCATCTAACGGCTGTTTTACTGATGTAGAGATTACATTGATGATTCTTCCATATCTCTCTTCTTTCATAAAGGGCACTAGCGACTGCACTAAAATATGATTGCATTTTAGGTGCATGGTAAATGCTTTTTCAAATTCTTCTAATTTGGCATTGAATACTGGCCCTCCAGCTGGCCCTCCTGTATTATTGACAAGGATATGGTGCTTCGTTTTGAGCGCCTGAAGCTTATTTTTCAGCTCTTTTGGATTGGCAAAATCTGCTGTTAAGTACTCATGATGCTGGTTGTTGTTTGATAACTCAGATAACACTGCTTTCAGTTTTTCTTCATTTCTAGATACCAATGTTACATTTGCTCCTTCAAGAGCCAGCAGAATGGCTGTGGCTTTCCCAATTCCCTGAGTACTTCCACATACCAGTGCGTTTTTATTTTTTAGTTGTAAGTCCATTTTCCGATGTTTGGTATTTGATACAAATATTTTTGGGTTCGGTAAAAAATCTTAGGGCTTCAAATCCTCCTTCTCTTCCTACTCCTGAGTTTTTGACTCCACCAAAAGGTGTTCTAAGGTCTCTTAGCAACCAAGTATTTATCCAGACAATTCCTGCTTGAATTTGTTTTACCATCTGCATGGTTCTGTTGAGGTTGTTTGTCCATAGGGTAGCAGATAATCCGTAAGTAATGTCATTTGCCATTTGCAGTACTTCCTCTTCGGTATCAAAAGGCATGATGGTGACAACTGGCCCAAAAATTTCTTCTTGATTTAATTTGCATTGATTGTCTTGGACCTCTATGATGGTTGGTTGCAAATAATATCCATGTTCCAATCCTTCAACTTGGACGTTATTTCCTCCAAACAACACAGTACCTCCATATTTATGTGCATTAGCAATGTAAGATGTCACTTTTTTTAAGTGTTGATCTGACACCAATGCTCCTATATCTGTTTTGGGATTTGCAGGGTCTCCAATTTTCAGTTTTGAAACAGCTTCTACAAAATCAACTTTAAACCGTTGGTATATCCCCCGTTCTACAAAAATTCGACTTCCACACAAGCAAATCTGACCTTGGTTGGCAAAGGAAGATCGAACTGTTGTATGCAACATGTTTTCATAATCACAATCGGAAAAGATGATATTTGGATTTTTTCCGCCAAGCTCTAATGACAATTTTTTAAACATAGGAGCAGCAACTCGTGCTATATGCGCACCAGTTTGTGTTCCTCCTGTGAAGGAAATCGCTTTAATTTTTGGGTGTGCTACAATTGCTTGTCCGGTTGTGGTTCCTAATCCATGAACAATATTCAATACTCCTTTTGGCAATCCTGCACGATTGCAAATTTCACCTAGTAAAAAGGCTGTCATGGGTGTTACTTCGCTCGGTTTGGCAACCACACAATTCCCAGCTGCTAGTGCTGGTGCTATTTTCCATGTGAATAGGTACAGTGGTAAATTCCAAGGAGAGATACACCCTACTACCCCTAAGGGTTGACGTAGGGTGAAATTCATCGCATCCATACCCACACTTTCATGAGCTTCGGAAGCAAACTGAGTGATGGCATTAGCGAAAAAACGAAAATTTGCTGATGCTCTTGGAATATCAATGGCAGTGGCAAGTGCTAGGGGTTTTCCGTTGTCTTTGGATTCTGCCGCTGCCAATTCTGATTGCTTCTCTGTGATGAGTTGAGCAATCTTGAGCAATATTCTGGAGCGTTCATCTATTGAGGTGTTTGACCAGCTAGGAAATGCTTTATTTGCTGCTTGGAAGGCTTTTTCTACGTCTTCTTTTCCTGAATTGGGAGTTTGTCCATAGACTTGACCAACTGATGGGTTGTAGTTGTCTATCCACTCGTTAGAGACTGGATCGATAAATCTGCCATAGATATAGTTTTGGATATTCATTCAACTAATTTTCTTTTTTTAAACCACATCTGTCAGTGAATATCCGAGTACATCTAGTTCCTCTTTATGTCTTTTAAATGCAAGCATTATAAACTGGTATTTAGAATAGCCAAACACATTTGGATTCCTTGGCGAATATTTCCAATTCGAATGTTTTCATTTGGACTGTGCTGATTGTTATCCATATTTACCATTGGTACAATAATGGCAGGAATATTCAGTTTATTGATCGCAGGGATGATGGGAACTGTCCCTCCCATTGTTCTGATACTCACTGGTGTCTTTCCAAAGGTTTTGGTGAGTGCTGCTCTTAAAGCTTCACCAAAAGGAGAGTCCAACTCGGTTCTGAATGCATTCACTCCCCTGTTTCTTTTAAACTTAACAATCTTTTTATTGTTGAATCTCTCTTTGTCTGTTGGATCTCTATCTAAGACTAAATATCCTAAACTCTGTAAGTGTTTTTGAATTTTATCGAGCTGTTTGATCTTATCTGTCTCAACAACCAATCGAACATCAATGTGAGCGGTTGCATATTCTGGAATGACTGTTTTTAACCCTTTGCCTTTCCAAGAAGTTTCTATCTGACGGATGTTTAGTGTAGGATACTGTAATGCTTCTTGGTAGTTGGATCCTACATTCTCTTCTTTGTGAATTAGCAGTCCTTTGTTGATGGATATTTTGTTATCAGGGACTAGATTGAGAGTTTCCAACGTATCATCAGAGAAGTTAATTCCTTGGTAATAATTTTTTATCAAAACAAGTCCATTTTCATCTTTCATACTGGCTAAAATTCTCGACAATCCAAATACTGGATTGGGGACATAATTCCCATAATGACCACTGTGTTGCGGTAGTTTTGATCCGTATGTGGTGATGCTGCAGGTGGCAATACCGCGGCAACCAAAAGTGAGCGTGGGCTGGTTGGAACTATGAGCTGGGCCATCCATAATTATCATGTAATCTGCCTGATAATTTTCTTTGTACTTCTCTAAGGTGGAAAGGAATCCATTTGATCCGTATTCTTCTTCTAGGTCAAAGATGATTTTTATGTTGAATTTTGGTTTTTGATGATTGACCTTCATCAACTCTAGAGCCGACAAAAACATGACTATTGGTGCTTTGTCATCTGCTGCAGCTCTGGCAAAGATTCGCCATTCTTCGTTAATCTCGTCGTTGAGATGTTCCCAGCCAATGGTATTCCAATCCCCATTTTCTGTTTGTTTTTTTAGTACAGGAGTAAAAGGGTCTTCTTGATCCCATGCTTCTGGATCAACAGGTTGGCCATCTAGATGAAAATAAAATATAGGGTTACCCATTTAGGTCTCAATTAGTTTTAGTTCTCTTATAGCCACAGGCTCATGCATTGCACAGCGTTTTA
>JABSPP010000106.1 GCA_013214275.1 Flavobacteriaceae bacterium | reverse complement strand
GAGTCTCCTTGATATTATCATTAGCTCCTTTCGTTAAAACAGTCAAGTTATCAACATACTCTAAGGTCTTCTGCTTGTCTTTTTTTAATTCTTCAATATTATCTTTCAAACTGACAGTTTGTGATTCACATTTCTCCTTTTCAATCAAGCATTTGGTCAAGTTATTCTTTACTGCTAGTAACTCATCCTTAGCTTTTTTATGCTTAGCTTCAAGAGCTGCAAACTCTTTTTTAGACACACATGAACTCACAAAGATCGAACACACAAGTAATAACAGTATTTTTTTCATTTTTATTGATATTAAGTTAACCATATTTACAAATTTAAAAATATTGATCCTAAAACAACCCCGATTCACAATTATTTATGAACGATTTATAAGAATTTTAAATCCTATCTTTGTAGCTCTATTTTTGCGCATAAAATTCTCACACAGGGGTCAGCAAAATGACAGTCAATACCTTAATAAAAGTAAAAAATTAGATATCAAACAGATCATATAAATTTTAACCTTAGATGAAAAGAAATATCATTGCGATTCTATTATTGTTAATTATTAGTTTTCTTTCGTGTAAAAAAGATTCTGAGCACAAAGATCCAATTGAATTACAAGGAGCTGTCTTTGGGACTTTATACACCATTATCTATTACGATCAAGAAATTAATTTCGATACAGAGATTCAACAGTATTTTGCTCAGATCAATCAATCGTTATCAACCTACATTCCAACTTCCGATATCTCCAGAATTAATAGAGGAGAAGAAGGAATAAAAGTGGATGGCTATTTCAGAGAAGTTTTCGAGAAATCTGCTCGAATTTACAAAGAAACCGATGGCTATTTTGATCCTACGGTTGGAAATTTGGTCAACGCTTGGGGTTTTGGGCCTAAAGAGCAGTTGAATAATTTAGACCCCAATAAAGTCAAAGAACTCATGAATTTTGTTGGTTTTAACAAGGTTAGCATCAGAAACGATGAAGTAATTAAGCAATCCCCTGAGATTTATTTTGATTTCAATGCGGTTGCCAAAGGATATGGAATTGATGTGATTTCTCGATTTCTAGAGTCGAAAGGAGTTAAAAATTATTTGGTAGAAATTGGTGGAGAAATCCGAACTCGAGGAGAGAAACCAGAAGGAAAAAGTTGGGTTGTACAATTAGACAATCCAAATACTGATGGGTCTCGTTCTGCATATGATATCATAAGAATTAAGGACAAGGCTATGGCTAGCTCAGGAAACTACAGGAAGTTTAGAATAGCCAAAAATGGAGAAAAATTTGTGCACACCATCAATCCAAAGACTGGTAATGCCAAAGAAAGTAACCTGTTGGCAGCAACTGTGATTGCCAATTTAGATTGTGCCGATGTGGATGCGTATGCGACTGCTTTCATGGCTATGGGGCTAGAAAAAACAAAACTATTTATAGAAAACAGATCCGATTTAGAAGTGATTCTTATCTACGTTAATGAAAGTGGGGAATTAAATGAATTTAGGAAATAAAGAATCTCCTCAAACGAATGATCTTCGTGGAATCCTTTTTAATTACATCTTAAAAACTACAGGCAAAATTTCTCCTTTAGCAAGACGGTATCTTTCTACAAGTGCAGGAGAGAGTTCTTTCGTATAATCAACCTCTTTGACATCAAATCCAACTGCACGAAGTTTGTTAAAATAATCTCTCCCGTAAATACGAACATGATCGTATTGCCCAAAAATTGCAGTTCGCTTTTTTGGATCAGTAATAGCATGATCTTCAAAGGTGGTTTCTCGATTTAAGTCTTGTGGAATTTGAAAAATTCCCATACCTCCTTTTTTCAAAACACGAAATAATTCCCGCATGGCTTTAGAATCGTCAGGGATGTGTTCTAATACATGGTTGCAAAAAATCACATCAAAAGAATTGTCCTCAAAAGGGAGCTCGGTTATGTTTGCTCTAACATCAGCAATAGGAGAGTACAGATCTGCGGTTACATATTCATGGTTTAATTGTTGAAATCGCTTTAAAAAACATTGTTCAGGAGCCATGTGTAGCACTTTTTTTTTACTTAAAAAAAAAGTGGTTTCATTTTTTAGATACAGCCATAAAAGGCGATGCCTTTCCAACGATAGAGTGCTTGGCGACAGGACATTTTGACGTTGAACCTGATATCCATAGGGTAAGAATTTTCTAAAACTTTTCCCATCGATCGGATCGGTATATCGGTTTCCTTGAAGCGAGAATGCGATAAGAGGCCTCACAAGGTAGCTCAGCTTAATGAGGATTGGCCTCGGAATGGTGTTAAGTATAACTCTGAAAAGTTTTGACATCCTAAATTAAACAAGCAAGGGAATCTGACGAAACTCGTGTTCATCATTACGTACAATCCCCAGAGCTTCATCAATATATTTAAAAGTAGAGAGTAACTCTGGTTTCCCATCTACAATGGCTACGTCATGCTCAAAGTGAGCACTCGGTTTTCCGTCTTTGGTTAAGATGGTCCAACCATCGCTAAGGTGATTTGTTCGGTGAGTTCCCATATTAATCATAGGTTCAATGGCAACAACCATTCCTTCTATCAACTTTTTTCCACGTCCTCGACGACCGTAGTTTGGCATCTCAGGAGCCTCGTGCATTTTTCTTCCCAAACCATGACCTACCAGTTCGCGAACTACGCCGTATCCATGCTTTTCACAGTGATTTTGAATGGCATAGCCCACATCACCCACGCGATTTCCTATTTTAAATTCCCGAATTCCTAGGTATAAACTCTCTTTGGTTATTTTCAATAATCTCTGTATGTCAGAGTTGACTTCTCCTACCTCAAAGGTGTATGCATGATCCCCATAAAACCCGTTTTTAAATGCGCCACAATCAATAGAAATAATATCTCCATTCTCAAGAGGCTTATCGTTAGGAATGCCATGAACTACATGTGCGTTAGGACTCATGCATAGGGTGTTGGGAAAATCATACAATCCTAAAAACCCAGGGATGGCTCCCTGTGACCGAATGTAATCTTCTGCAAGTTTATCTAGATATAACGTAGTCACACCAGGTTTTACTTCCTTGGCTAAAACGCCCAAGGTTCTTGATACAACTAAGGCACTCTCGCGCATCAATTCAATTTCTTCTCTGGTTTTAACAACAATCATACACTTTTGTGAAAGTACAAAGATAGACTTAATTTAGAATTCCTGGAGAAGCGATGTGGCCTATCCAAATGAAAAAAACTTTGGAATTTTTAGTTTTAAAGAAACATTTTCAACGGCAAAGTGCACAACAAAAGCTGATGACAGGCTTAAAGATTTCAATTTTGATATACATGCTTATATGATTTTCCTCTTAGTATGCGCAACATATCCCTTTCAAAATTTTGTCTTGCTCGCTCCACATACCTGCCAATTTCTGCACCATCTTTGTAAAAAATAAAAGTTGGTGTATAGTTAATATGGAATCCCTGTTGTAGATTATCGGGTGTTTTTTTTCCTCTAGTAATCCCAATCATTTCATAATTGTACTCAAAGTCAAAATCTGCTAACTCCATAATCTTGTAAAAACTTGGTAACTCCCTCTGACTGTCATGGCACCAAGTTCCAATGAAAGATTTTACTGATACCCCATCGAGGTGTTTTTTTATCTTATTAATTATCTTTTTTTCAGGTTCATACTCATTGTAATGAGTCATAAACCAACGTTTGTGATTTCCTTGAAGAAAATCAGATTTATTCAAAAGCCCTATAAGATTTCCATTGGTATCCTCTTTATTCTGTCCGTCTGTAGTCGCAATAAAAAAGCTGAGTACACAAAAAAAAGTAAGTTTCTTCATTTGTTTTATTTCTTTCCTATTTCATATACTTTGGTTGAGCTTGTCTTTATGTAGAGGAAGTTAGTTAAGAGCATAAGAAATATCCGTAATAGGTTAAAAATTAGTCATAGATGCTTTACTACAGGGATTAGTGAACGCTGTGTCATCTCTTTTGGTTGTTGTACTCCCATCAAATCCAAGATAGTAGGTGCAATATCACCTAAGACACCATTTTTTATAGCATTTAATTCTCGGTCAATCAAGATCATAGGAACTGGATTCGTTGTATGCGCTGTATGAGGAGTCCCATCAGGGTTAATCATGGTTTCACAATTTCCATGATCTGCAATTAATAACGTCGTGTAACCATTTTCTAGTCCTGTGGTAACGACATCTTTCGCACAAGCGTCTACAGTCTCACAGGCTTTTACTGCAGCTTCAAAAACTCCTGTGTGTCCAACCATGTCACCATTGGCAAAATTGAGGCAAACAAAATCTACATTTCCTTTTTGTAGTTCAGGAACAATCGCATCTCTAATTTCGTAAGCACTCATCTCGGGTTTAAGGTCATAGGTAGGCACTTTTGGCGATAGACATAAAAGCCTTTTTTCACCATTAAATTCTTTTTCTCTTCCTCCAGAAAAGAAGAACGTCACATGTGGATACTTTTCTGTCTCAGCAATTCTAATTTGCCGTTTTCCTGCCAACGCTAGAACTTCGCCCAGTGTATTGGTCATGTGATCATTATTATACACCACATTTACATTCCTAAAGGTTTCGTCGTAGTTAGTAAGTGTTACAAAATACAATGGGAGTTTTTGCATGTCAAATTCGTTGTGATCTTTCTGACTCAAAACCTGTGTTAATTGACGTCCTCTGTCTGTCCTAAAATTGAAGAAAATAACCACGTCGTCTTTTTGAATGGTAGTTTTTGGATTTCCATTTTCATCAGTCATTATCACTGGTTTGATAAACTCATCAGTAACATGGTTATGATAGCTATCTACAATGCTTTGCTCAGCATTGGTAGATTTAGAGCCTTTACCATTTACTAGAGCATCATAAGCTAACTTTACACGTTCCCAACGTTTGTCGCGATCCATAGCATAATAACGTCCTGTGATTGTCGCTAACTCCCCTGTAGTTTTGCGCATATAATGCTGAATATCTTTAATGAAATAACGACCAGATTTAGGATCACAATCACGACCATCTGTAAAAGCGTGTAAGAAAACACTATCCAGACCAGAACTGCTAGCTGCATCTAGTAATCCCTTCAGATGATTGATGTGAGAATGAATCCCACCGTCTGAAACTAACCCTAGGAGGTGTATGTTTTTGTGGTTTTTTTTAGCGTACTGAAAAGCCTTGATAAGTTCAACTTCTTTCGCTAAAAATCCTTCTCGAACAGCAATATTAATTTTTGCAAGGTTTTGATAGACAATCCTACCTGCACCTAAATTCATATGTCCAACTTCAGAATTACCCATTTGACCCTCTGGCAATCCCACGTGTTCACCATCAGTCCTCAATGTCGCATGAGCATAATGGTTGTATAAAGAGTTAATAAATGGTGTTTTAGCTTTATATATGGCAGAAACCTTGGGGTCTTGTGTAATTCCCCAGCCATCTAAAATCATTAAGATAACTTTCCTATTCATGATGCATATTATGATTGAGCAGTAAAAATAAGAAAGATTTACAGGGAATTTTTAAATTTTTGCGAAACCGATAACGTAGATCAATAAAAGAGAGAGAATTCCAACTACAACAATTTTTTGAATAAAAATCTTTTTATTTCGCCGTTGAATATGTTCCCTAATTTTTTTCAATTGCAATGGTGATGCTTTCTTTTCAAAATGGAGTTTCTCACTGACAGAATATCTAGTAGAGCTTTCTTTTAATCTTTTAAGTGCACTCTTTCGATCTCTCTTGTTGTTTTTAAGTGAGGTGACCATGGCAGAAATGGAACCTGCTGAACTCATATCAAATTAATTTAAGGTGATGATAATATGTAGGATTTTTATTAAAAATGTTACAACTGGTACTCAGATTTAAGAAGTGCAAGTGGTGATAAGTTTTCTAACATCAATTTTTTCAAGGGTAAGATTTGATTGTTCTTTCAATGATGGTTATTTTTACAATCAAATAAACATCCGTCATGAAGATGATCATTTCACCAGCGAAGTCGTTAGATTTTAACAATAAAGCGACAACTAGTTTACACACTCAGCCAGCATTTTTGGAGCAGTCGAAGGAGCTTAATAAAAAATTGAAGACGTTCTCTAGAGGAAAATTAGGAGAATTGATGAAGATTTCACCAACTCTTTCTGACCTAAACTACCAAAGGAATCACAGCTGGCAACCACCTTTTGATCTGGATAATGCTAAACAAGCGATTTATGCTTTTACTGGG
>JABSPP010000105.1 GCA_013214275.1 Flavobacteriaceae bacterium | reverse complement strand
TTGCTGAATGTTGCATTTGAATGGCTTTGTCATGAGATACATAGCCCTTTATTTGGGTGACAGATTCTAATTTGAAATACTGAATACTCTTGTACACTACTCTGTTGATATCTCCAGTGAGGTTGATACGAACTTCTTTTTTGAAATCAGGAGATTCACAACACAGTTCTGAAATAGCCTGCCAGAGGGCAATGGGGTTGCTTTCCTGCGGGAGATATCCAATGTAATCTAAACTAAATCCATCATTGCGTTTTGTGGGTACTCCTTTTACAGCTTCATCGTCATAACCATTGGTGATCAGGGTAACGGGTTTTTTAGTTCTGTTAGAAAAGAGATCGTTAAGATGCTTATTTGTGGTTAGAATATGGTCTGAAAATTCCAGTACTTGAGACTCTAGCTTCTTGTGCTTTCTCATGGTAGCATTCTTCATTTTAAAAGAGCTATGGTAGTAAATATCTGTCCAAGGATCTCTAAAATCTGAAATCCATTGAATGTTTATTTCTTTTTTCAATTCCAGACCAATCAAGTGTAAACTGTGGGGAGGTCCAGTTGTAATAACAACATCGACAGGGTCTTTGGAAAGGAAATGTTTTAGGTATTTCACCGAGGGTTTGATCCAAAACTTCCTAGCATCAGGAATGAAATAATGAACTCGAATATATTGTAAGATCTTCCCAAAAAAACTTGGTGTTGGATTTTGAAATGACACTCCACTCTGATTTTTTTTTGATGAACTAATCAGGGGAATATTATGGGGTTCAAAAATTGGTTGTCGAATGACTTTAATACCTTCTGGAATATCTCTTAGTAAAGAGTGATCTTGCTTAGGATAGCTGGGGTTTTTAACCGTATATATTACTGGCTCTACTCCAAAATCTCGTAAGTACTTGGTAAACTTTAACCAACGCTGTACACCAGATCCTCCCAAAGGAGGCCAATAGTAGGTAATGATGAGTGCTTTGATTAGAGGTTTGTTCATATAAAAAAAATATTTTAGTCAATTATTCAACTAAAATATTGAGGTTAATTCATCATATTATGATATTTTATTCGAAGTAGTGCGTTCCGCATAGACTGCATAATATCTTGGAGTAAAAGAACGCAAGATCGGCCGAACTCCAATCTTCTTCACAGGATTTGTCCACTTTTCTGTGTTCTTGATATTCCATCCTGACTTTTCTAATAACCAATCGAACTGCCAGTCTTCAAACTCGTGGTAATGGCGGTCCCACATATCTGTTTTACTTCGATATGCTGTAGCAAACCATAAATTTAAAGGAATCGTTGTAATCAATTTTGGAGCTTGTATTTCTCTTAGTATATTAAATGGGGCGATTAGGTGTTCAAAAATTTCAAATGCTGAGACTGCATCAACCTGATACTCTCTTACAATCTCAGGTACCAGATCTAAATCTTGTCCTTGCGTATTATATACTTCGTATCCATGCCCTTCCATAATTTCAGAAAAAGGATTTCTAACTCCCAAATCTAAAATAGTTGCTGGAGTTGGTAAGACAGTTTTTAAAAATTTGATGGTGTGTAGGTATCTTTTTTTTGGGTAAACAGTGTACATCAACAAAAACGTATAAAGCACAAATGTATGGATTAGAAGGAACATAAAACAAGATGCGTTGTCTTTTATCATATTTAATTACTTTTATCCAATAATCTACAGACAGCAACAAAACGTATCGTACACACCTAATTTTGAATATTCTTTTTATATCACAGCTATATCCTCTAGAGGAAAATTTTAAAAACTCTACACCAGCTTTGCATTATTTTACTAGAGAATGGGCGAAAAAACATACTGTAAAAGTCATTCGCCCTTATTATTACTATGAAAAGGAAGTTGTACAGAAAAATAAAAAAGTCTTTATCAATGGTGTCGAAGTAATTGTTGTCAAACCCATCTGGTTTCCAATTGTAAAGAAAAGTCTCATTTCCAGAAAGTCAATCTTAAAATTAATCGATAGAAAACCTGATGTAATTATTTGCCATAAGAATACTGCCTATCTGCCCTTTTTCTTTTTAAAGGGTCACTTTAACGTTCCTTTTATCGTTGGAATTCACACTACTGATATTCTTTTTTCAAGGAAAAATCTGTTCAAAAAGCGACAAAGAAATGTATTTAAACACACAGATTTATTTGCTTACAGGTCAAATACTGTTAAAAAGTTATTTGAAAATATTTTTCAAGAATTTAGCAATCAACCAAGCTTTATTGCTAATTCAGGAATTCCAGAAAGTGCTATTAGAACAAAAAAGACATACAAGCATTCTAAAATGAAAAGAATTCTTTATGTGGGAACATTAATCGATAGAAAAAATGCAGATAAAATTTTGATTGCGTTATCAAATCTTCCTTTTCAATTTGAGTTTACTGTAATAGGTGAAGGTTTAAATCTAGAAATGTTGAAGAAGTTGTCTAGAAAGCTAGGAATTGATTCACATGTTTTTTTTAAAGGATTTATTCAAAGAAAACAGGTATTCGAAGAGATGGATAAACATGATTATTTTGTCATGCCAAGTATTAATGAAACTTTTGGGTTGGTTTATCTGGAGGCGATGTCTAGAGGCATGGTAGTTGTAGGCATGAGACATACTGGAATCGACGGAATCATTGTGGATCAAAAAAATGGCTTTTTGAGTGAAAACGAATCTCAGCATAGTATTACTTCTAAAATACGACAAGTTTTTGAACTGAATCCACAGCAACAACAACTAGTAATTGACTGCGCTTTAAAAACTGTGAGGAACTATACAAACAAAAAAGCTGCCGATTACTATCTGAAACAGATAGTTAACTTAATTTCAAAATCTATGTAGATAATCGACCCTTTCTCTTATCATAAAAAAACCAACCCACTGGAGTAATCAACAGCAATGCGTATGAAATAAGAGAGATTGTACTTCCTGTTTGTATAACCTGTGGCTCAAATTTAAACTCAATAGTATGCTTCCCTGCTGGAACTTCCATTCCCCGTAACACATAGTTTACTCTAAAATGAGGTGTCAATTTTCCATTTATATAAGCGTTCCAACCGTCTCTGTAGTAGATTTCAGAGAATACTGCAAACTCATTTTTTGCTGATATTGACTGGTACGTTAAATGATTGACCTTGTATTCTGTGAGCTTTATTGTCGCCATAGAATCAAGCCCAATCTCTTTGATTCGTTTTCTCTCGGTACTGCCTAAATCAAGAACAACTTCTTCTTTGGTTTTTAAGCTATCCAATGCTCTAATTTCTTCGTTAGCATTGGCAACTACTTTGATGTTGCTAACAAACCAAGCGTTTCCATTGGCTTCTGAATTGGTCTGTACCTGCTGAGCTCCACCTTCGGCAGGAAAAATGAAGTATTTAACATTTAACATATTTAATACCTCACGATTGTTTTTGGCAATCTGAAACTCAATTAAATCTTGATAGCGCCCTATTTTAGCGGCATGATATCCTCCTATAGATTTATGAAAGTAGGATGTCCTACCCTCTTGAAAAGGATCTACTGCAAAGTTGGCCACTCGATAATGAGTTTTATCCTTTAAAATCTGCTTGTCTGCTTCTGTTGGGCGAAAAGGCTGATCCACTTTTCTTGCAGACATAAAATCTTTTGAGTTAACATAGCGTAGGTTTACCTGCAACAAATCAAAAAGGACTAGCATTACAAAGGCTGTTATAGATGTTACTAATTGCATCTTTTTCTTCATGTATAGCCAAAGTATTCCAAAACTCACCCCAATAAGTAATAGAGATCTAAAGCTATCTGAATATAATAGTGACTTTCGATCTGCTATAACAGCATCTACAAGTCCCTCAATGTCATATTGTTGTTCTAGCTGAACATAACTGCCATCTCTGATCCCTTCAAATGCGGAAAACCCTGAGGCATACAAGAGTCCTACAACAATAAGAGCAGTTGTTAGGTACAATGCCTTTTTTAAAGCTTGTATTTTTTTAAAATCGGTTTGTTCGGAATAGAAAAACTCTTTAATTGCCAAAATTCCCAACAGAGGAATGCTTAACTCTGCAATGACTTGAAATGATGAAACTGCTCTGAACTTATTGTAAAGTGGGACATAATCAATGAAAATATCTGTTAAGAAAAAGTGGTGACCCCAACTCATCACAATAGCAAAAATCGTTGATGAAACCAACCAATATTTGAGTTTTCCTCTGACTAAAAAAATCCCTAAAAAAAAGAGGAAGAACATCACAGCCCCAACATATGCAGGTGCTTCTACAATGGGTTGTTTACCCCAATATGTAAGTACTTGTTCTGTAAAATCTTCTGCTTGATTAGTTCCAAACTTGGATTCAATCACATCGTAGGTATTTGAATCCGATCCTAGTTGTTCTACCGTTCCACCTCCCATGTATCTTGGAACTATTAAATTGAACGTCTCAGGAATGGCATAGCTAAATTGTGTGATGTAATCTCTAGACAATCCGTCTGTCATCTCTTTCTCGGTCCCATCAGGATTGATGGTTAATTCTGAGGGACCTCGAGTACTGTAATCTGCATATTCTTTTGTTGACATTAAGCGAGTAGCATTCACTCCTAATGCCAGTACCATTGCAGCCAACAACACAAAAACTTGGTTGACAAATATGGGAATTTGTTTTTTCTTGACTGCTTCTATGAACTCTACAATCCCTAAGATTAGAATGGAAAAGAACAGGTAATAGGTCATTTGGATGTGATTGGCTTTGATCTCCAGTGCCATCGCTAGTGCAGTGACGACAAATCCCAACAGATATTTTCGTTGAAATACCCATAAAATACCTGCCAATACCATTGGCATATAAGCGATGGCATGCGCTTTTGCATTGTGTCCTGCTCCAAAAATAATAATCAAATAGGTTGAAAAGCCAAATGCCAACGCACCCAAGACAGATAGTTTCCAGTCCACTTTTAGGGCAAGCATTACAATATAAAATCCCAGAAAATAAAGAAAAAGATAATCTGCTGGTCGCGGTAGAAAACGAATCCACCAATCAAGTTGTTGAACATAATCGTTGGGAAAGTGGGCTCCCAATTGATATGTTGGCATTCCGCTAAAAGCACTCTCTGTCCAATAGGACTCTTCATTAGTATTTGCTCTAAAGTCCCGAAGTTCCTTAGACATTCCAATATATTGAGTGATATCTGACTGAGATATTTTCTGGCCTTTTAGGACAGGGTGAAAGTATAGCAATGAAGCGATAATAAAGACGAGCAGTGATGTAAGATGTGGTAAAAACGCTTTAAAATTCATATCAATCAACCTCTTCAAAATCCACATATTCACCAACGTCATTGCTACTATGGTCGGTAGAAGAGGGTTTTTTATCAATAACTGTCTCCCCTTCTCTAGCTCGTGTAGTGTGTTGTTTTTTGTATTGTTGTTGTGCCTTTTGCTGGATATTATCCACCATTCTTCTCATAAGAATAGGCGCAAAAATCCGAGTTAGCCAGCGTAGTAAGTAGAAAACTAAGATGATAATGGCTAGTGTTTTCAACAGGTTCACAACTGCAAGTGATTTGAGTAATGTCATAAGCACTAATTCTTCAAATGGGTTTATCAAATTCATATCAAAAGTAATAATTTGACAATAATTGATACGTTAATAGTGTACAAAACTTTAAATCTCAAAAAACCCTGCATTGCATTTGTTGAATCCTATTTTTACAGTATGTTTGTCTAAAGCCAAAAATTCATTGTGGTTTTTTATGTCGACTTGCTCTGTTTACTTATACAAAAAACGATGTATCCTAATTTTAATTTTGATATGTAGTCCTTTGTATTCTCAATACACAGAAGTAATCAATTCCAATCGCCCTGGATTTTCTGAGAGTCCTTATAGTATCGGTACAGGTGTATATCAGCTAGAAACGAATGTCTTTTATCGAAAGGTTGAGAGACTTCCCACATTTTCCAGACCTGAATTGTTAGGTATTGATCTATTGTTTAGAACGAGTTTTTTTAAAGAGCGGCTAGAGCTCAATCTTCACTTCGGCTATCAGAAGGGTCAAATTGCATTTCAAAATATATTTAACTCTAGTTACAATGCTTCTGGTATTCGAAATTTATCTGTAGCAGGGAAATATTTAATTTATGAACAGGAATATACAGATAAATCCAAAGAAATTAGAAGTTGGAAAAAAAGGTTCAGTTTTGACTGGAAACGCTTAATCCCATCTGTTGCTGCCTATGCAGGGGTACATACTGGT
>JABSPP010000104.1 GCA_013214275.1 Flavobacteriaceae bacterium | reverse complement strand
CCGAAATCTTGTACTGCATTCCGTGTTCTATAATGGTTCCTGCCAGAATGTATAGCATATCACCAAGAGCATCTGCCACCTCCACCAAATCACCACGATTTGCAGCTTCTATATATTCTTCATTTTCTTCTTTCATCAAATTAAAGCGGAGTAGATTTCTATCCTCTCCAATATTGGCTGTTGGTTTGTCATTGATCCCCAATCCAAATGCTGTGTGAAATTCGCGTACTGCGTCCGTGTATTTTTTCATATATCTCAGTTAATTCCTAATTCTACTTTTACTCTTTCAAAGTCAAAATCACTCCAATCTTGAATGTGACTTTTAATCCTTAATTGTTGAAATTCTTTTAAATTTTTATCTCGGATTCCCAAAAAATAAATTCCTAGATTCTTGGCTGTTTTCACATCCCATACACCATCACCAACCGAGATAATATTTTCAAAAGTAGTCACTTGAAAATAATTTTTCGCTTTTTTAATGGCTGATTTTACAATATTTTCTCTGGTGTAAATGGTATTGGAAGTCTCCAACAGATCAGGGATACAATAAACCCCAGCTTGTTCTAACTTTAGCAATGCTGGGGCCAATAATGAGCCTGTCGCGAAGCAAATAGCATAGTCGGTATCTCTGAGGAAGAAGCGCACTGCTTCCTTCGCTCCTTCTATGGCCTTCGTTTCTGGCAATTCTAGCATTGCTTTAGTCATCTTTTTTTCAAATTCAGGGATCAGTGAGAAATCGAATTTCTTCTTAAAATATGCTTCATAATGTTCTTTAAGTATGTAGCTATCAGTCACATGTTGGGAAGTCTCCCATTGGTCGTTGGTCTCACAAATTCCCATCTCTTTCATCGTTTTTACGTAGGCTTTCTGATGCTGGTACTCACTCTTGGTAAGTGTGTCGTCTATGTCAAAAACAATGAGGTGCTTTTTTTTCAATACTCAAAGGATTTTTTTTAGCAACCACGCTGGTAAGATTTTTAATACAAAAGCAATTAGACTCCAGCGTTTGGAGATGTATGCTACTCGTTTTTTTCTTTTGATCGCTGAAAAAATTTGTTGAGCTGCTTTTTCTAGAGGAACCAGCCAAAAGATTCCATCTCCTATTGCCATGGCTGTATCCACAAATCCTGGACGGATATCGGTCACCCACACTTGATTTGACTGAATGGTTTTTGTTTTAATAAACAGGCTTTCTAGATAGGCTTTCTGAAAGGCTTTTGAGGCAAAATAAGCGGGAGCCCCACGATTTCCTCGAATGGAGGCAATAGAGGTGATGCCCACCAAATGGCCATATTCTTGTTTTCTGAATTGGTTGTAGGCTAAATCGTATAATCTGGTGACACCTGTAACATTCGTTTTGATGGTTTCGTGTTCTTTTTCCCATTCGAGTTTGGAATTGATATATCCTACTCCTGAAGATTGTATTACCAAATCGATTTTTTCAAATTTCTTTACGATCTGTCCAAAAACATCTGCTACCTTCTCGGTTTGCTGAATATCATTCTGATAGATGACTACTTGATTTGGGTATTGATCTTTTATCTCTTCTAGCTTTTCCAGCCTCCTTCCTGTAATGGCCACCTGATATCCTTCTTGGATTAAAATTTCAGTTAACGCTCTTCCTATTCCCGAGGTTGCTCCAAAAACAATGGCTGTCTTCATCTTGTAATGGTGATTTTCAAATGGTGGGTTATTAAAGCTAACAGAAGCCTGAATCTATTTTATTTTAAGACTTTTCAACTATCTAACTGTATAATTCCTAATTTTGCTAAAAATACAACTTTATGTTTACTCCGGGACGCATTGCTTTTGCCATTGTTTTTGCTGTTGCTTTTGTCATTCTTATGGTTATTTCTTACAGGAAAGACGCAAAAAATCACGAGGCCTATTATAAAAATGCTGCCAAAAAAGTAGCACTCTACGGAACAATTGTTATTGTTCTCTTCTTGGGATTCAAGTATCTAACTTCGGTACTCTTTTAACTGATTCAACGTATGGTGATCCAAGAGAGTATTTCCGTCTTTATCAAACAGTAAAGAAGGCACAAACTGCTGGTTTATTTTTAGTTGGGTGAACTCATAGGAATGTACCTTAAAAAGTTTTTGAGAAAAAGCTTGATCGTGATACTCAAGTAAAATATAAAGCTCTGCATTGAGGTCTTGTAGTTCTTCATCACTAAATATCGACAACGGACTTTCTTGATCCAATTCGTGTACAATAGTCCACATGGTAGGTAAGTACATAATCTGATCTCTTTCCAGTTTTAGTTGATAGAACTTTCGCTGATAGTCATTAATTTTGTCATCCAATTCTGTAATGGCAAGCGTTACGGTAATCTTTGGTTGGATCATCATACCCTTACGACTGTTCATCAGCCTGAACATAATTGCCCTGTTTTTTTTGTGATGTTTCACAACTAAATAATCACTGAATTTGACTGCTGCCCTTGGTTTTGAAAACCGACCGTAGAGCAATCCTGTAACAAATGAAAATCCTAACAATCCGATCATAGCCTCAAAAGATGCGATCATATTCGCCGCAGTACCTTGTGGAGAAATTCCTCCATAACCTACGGTTGTGATGGTCTGAGCACTAAAAAAGAATCCATTTAATAGATCGTTCAGTGTATTTCCTGTTGTTGGAGTAATTTGTTCTATCCCAATAAGATAATAAACGATGGCAAAAAAGATATTCGCAAGGATATATGTTGTAATTACGAAGAGAAAAAACTTTCTCCACGATACCTCTATGAGATAGGAATACAGATCGTACATTCCAGATGTTCGGTTGTGATGAATAACGTTTGAAGTTCCATCATGGTTTATAAGCTTTTTTGCATTTTTAGATGTACGGTATCCCAGTCCCGGATCTTTAACTTTCTTTGTCATTGTGTCTACTTTTCAATTGATATTTCTGAATATTTTTAAAACGATTCCATGATTTTCTGTTGATTAAGATGTACATCACAAAGCAGCCAATGTCCAATAAGAAGTAGAACAAACTAATCCCACTAGGTGGGTTGTTACTTGGTAACAATGGAAAAACTCCAAAGGCAATGTCTGGCCACACCCAAGTGGAATAGGCTGTTCCTCCGATCTCTAGAACGGCCACAACCATATACATTGTCAGGAAAAAGAGTCTGTCTCTTGGACGTTTCATTAGCATTAAAAAGACACCAAGTGTCATGACCAGTCCAAAAACATCGTTAAACACTATCCAATAAACAAAAGCAACGATAGAGATGAGCAGGTATAAAAATTGTGTAATTTCTCTGCTGTATTTCTGTATGATAGGTGCTTTAGAAAACATATAGACTCTTGCATAAACTGCGGCATGTCCAAAAGCGATGTACCAAGGGACGTTTTCCAATCGATAGGTGTACATATTCAATCCAACAGAAAACAAGTATTCTCCGCCAAACCCTATAATTACTGCATAAACCATCAATTCACGAGTTCTCTTATTGGAACGGATATATAAAATAGCAAAGGCAATGACCATAAAAATATTGGTCATCAACTGTGCATGTGGGAATAGAGAAGCAAAATGGGTTCCATCAAAATATAGGGCTATCACAAATAAGAATAGCAGTCCAATTCTTCGAATGAATATCTTAAAAATACGCAGTAAATCGTATTTGGGGATAGAGCGCATTAATTTACCTTGATTGGCTTGATTGCAGTTTGTCTTTTGTTGATGTATTCAAAATAATTGTCGCCAAAAAATCCTCCCTCTTCAAGCATAATTCTGATATTTTTTTTCCATTGTGGGATATTTACAGTTACGTTTAGTTCTATGGCATACGTTGTGTTCTCGTGTAGTGGATAATCGCCTCGGAAAGGGACACCTCCTTGCGCATCCCACATTCCAATGGTAGTACCAGCACTATGTCCGTACTTTCCTAGAGGATGCGTGTAGATGGACGGTATCAATCCTTCCTGTTTGGCTTGTTGTAAAGAATTCTTTAAAATTTGATTCCCGTTCTACCTTTTTTCATGTTTGAAGTAAGGATATCTTGCAACCGATTTCCTTTTTTAAAGGCTATTCTTAAAAATTCAGGGACTTCAGTCTCGTCGTCGTGTAAGACGTATGCGTGTTGCTGGCAGTCTGTATTCAGTCCGATGTAGGTAATCCCAAAGTCGCAGTGTAACAAATCACCTTTTTGGATGACTTGCTCTTTTTCTCTTCTTGTAAATGAATAAATATGAGATTTCAAAGCTTCGTCGGTTCGTTGGATGTCTACCGTTGGATGAAACCATGTCTCTAGACCTAAGTCAGTTACTTTTTGCCGCATCCACCAGACGATGTCGTCAGTAGTTGTGACACCGGGGACAATGACTTTCTCAGAGAACGCCTCGTCGATAATGTCGTGTGTTATTTTTACCAAATCTTTGAAGAGTTCCATTTCCTTCTGTGTACGAGTTTCAATCCATCCTACTGCTAATTTTTCTGCTGAAACCAAACGAGCTTTTAAAGAATCTGGCACATGCTTTATAAGTTCTTCGTGTGCTGTTTTTACCAATCCATCAGCAAGCGGGAAGTGTGCAGAATAATTAATCCCAATGGTTTTGGGATTGCGTTCAGCGATTATGTCTACTAATGCTTTCCATTGATCGGGCTGCTTTTCCTTTTGCCATGCTGATTTTATACTTTTCCCAATATCATACCTGGCAATTGCCAATCGTTCTAAAGTATTATTTTTTTTATCTCTATAAAATACAATCATCGTTCTTCTTCTGGCGTTTAACCATGTGGCTGGCAGCATGGTTTTCATAACAGGGTCTTCATTGTATTCTCTAGAAATGATCAGCCACATGTCTATATTGGCTTCATCCATTAGTTGAGGTAATACCTGTTGAAAACGATCTTCTAACAGTTCATCTTTTAGCAATGCTCGATCTTTTTCAGATAACATTTGAGCTGCAGTAAACTGAATGACAAATACAAAAAATAGTACAGATAATTTCTTCATAAAATGGTTAGTTTTTTCAAATATAGCTCTTATTCATCAACTTACACAGTAGTTTATAGTTGCTTAAAAAAATAGAATGTAAAGTCACCTAAAAATAATGAGGCATTCTAACTCGTTAAAATTATGCCATTCGTCATCAATCTCCACCAGCGATCAGCTCATGCTTACCTTTAATGGCTGATCTTTGAATATTTTTTATCCTCTAAACGAACCACATTTGTGTAGAACTGCTCCCTTAATGAGCCACCATTCATCTTTGTTTGCAGAGTAATATCCAAGCGTTTAATTCCCAGATTCTTGCCTCAAAATGATTAAAATAGTTTCCTTTGAATACTTCATAAGCTTTCCCCGAGGCAGTTGATTTTGGTAGCGCGTAACATTTCTCGCTTTCCAGGAGGACCTGCTAAACGTTCCACATCAAACCCAACTGTCTGCAAGGCTCTACGTACCGAACCCTTAGCGGAATAAGTGACTAGAATTCCGTTGATCTTCATCGCTTTAAACATCAAAGCAAATAGCTCCACAGTCCATAAGTCTGGCTGAACTCTAGCACCAAAAGCATCAAAATAAACAAGGTCAAATCGATTTTCATCCTTAATCTCATGGAACGACTGCTGACGTTTAATGATCTCAAAGTTTTTCGATAATTTTCTTTTTTTCTCCCATGGTATGTCGTGCATCAGACGAAACGTCTCTCCAAACTGTTCCGCACGAAGCTCTGCTACATAGTTCAACTGTCTAAGCTCATTGAAGTTTACAGGATAAGCTTCAATGCCGTGATAAGATATTTTCATTGAGTTCTTCTCAACTTCCAAAAAGCTTATGAAAGCATTGAGGCCCGTTCCAAAGCCCATTTCTAAAACCGAAACTTCCGAGGTTTTACAGGCTTCTAAACCATGTTTTATAAAAACATGGTAAGCCTCTTGAATAGCACCGTGTTTGGAGTGATACTGCTCATTCCACTCAGGAATATAAATGGTTGTAGAACCATCAGAAGTGATGATTATTTCTCTTTTCGGTGATTCACCACCAGCTGATTTCACTTTCAATTACTTTTTCATCAAAACTCCAGAAGCCTCAAAAGATAGTGTTCGCTTAGGCTCGGTAATCTTGGCAATTTCTTCTTCACTCTCGCCTGCGTCTTCTGCATAATGTCTTAATTCATCTACAGAGGTTTCCTTTACAAAAGCTTTCCCCTCTACAATTACTTCCTTTCCTTTGGCGTCTAATGGCATAAAAAATCCATAATCTTTGAAATTCACCATAATAATCTCCTCTCCTTGTCCTGCTGGTAGTTTCATCCAACATCCTTTCTTTGAGCAT
>JABSPP010000103.1 GCA_013214275.1 Flavobacteriaceae bacterium | reverse complement strand
TTCAGGGTATTAATCACATCTTGGGAAATACCGTGAATTATTTTTTGTTCATCGGAAGCTACTGTCTTTTTTGGGGAACTGTTTTTTTTACAGGTGTTTCTTTACTTGTATTTGCTTGTTTTGGATTAGCATTTACATCTGTTGATTGTGTCGATACTGACATAATAGTTAATTTTAGCTTTTAAAAATATAACATTTAGAAACAAAAAAAACAGGTATAACTACCTATTTTTTGCACGGTATTTTTAAAAACAGCCAAAATTTATAAGTCAAACCCAATACGTACACTTAACTTCATGGCAATTAGCTTAGTTATGCGTTCTTTAACCTCTGGAATTTTTACACTTTCCAGAACGGTGTTTGCAAAAGCATACATTAACAAGGCTCTAGCTTCTTTTTTGGGGATTCCCCGTTGTTGCATATAAAACAAGGCTTGTTCATCTAACTGTCCTGTCGTACATCCGTGAGAACATTTTACATCATCAGCAAAAATTTCTAGCTGAGGTTTTGCATTAATGGTAGAGCGATCGCTCACCAAAACATTGTTATTTTGTTGATAGGCATTGGTCTTTTGTGCATCTTTTTCCACAACGACCTTTCCATTAAAAACACCTACAGCTCTTTCATTAAAAATGCCTTTGTAATCTTGGTGACTTTCACAATTTGGTGCCGTGTGATGAACTAACGTGTGATGATCCACATGCTGTTTTCCTTCTATAATGGTAATCCCTTTTAGGGTAGAATTGATATGTTTCCCCATCTGGTAAAAATTGAGATTATTTCTCGTTACCTTTCCTCCAAAGGAGAACGTATGAACAGCAACAGTGCTTTCAGATTGTTGTTCTATGAAGGTATTATCAACTAAAGAGGCACTTGTATGATCATTCTGAATTTTATAGTAATCCACTGTTGCATATCTATCAGCAAAAATTTCAGTAACAACATTGGTTAAAGCGGCATTTTGTGTTAAACTTTGGTGACGCTCGATGATCTGAACATATGCATTCTGTTCTACAACTATCAAATTTCGTGGTTGGGTCATAATAGCATCTTCGGTACCTGTCGTAAAATTAATGATTTGAATAGGCTTCTCAACTTCAGTATTTCTGGGGATATGAATATATGCACCTTCTTTAACAAAAGCTGTGTTTAAAGAAGTCAGATGGTCTTGTTTTGCAACTTTATTGAAATAATTTTCAATGATTGGCTTGTATTTAGGTTTGGCTAAAGCAGAAGACATTAAACAAACATCAAAATTATCGTGGGTGGTTTCAGATAAAAAAGAACTGTACTTACCATCGACAAAAACCACCTTGTAGGTGTCTATATCGTGAATAAAATGGTCTTTCACCTGAGGCAAGGTAACTGTCTTTTTTTTGTTGGGAAATAGACAATAGTCTTCTCTTAAAACAGCATTTAGAGACGTGTATTTCCAAGCCTCTATTTTCTTAGATGGGAAACCCAACTTTTCAAAATTTTGGAAGGCTTTTGATCGTATCTCATGAACATCGGAGTTCATGTTTACTCCGTCTTCAAAAGCCACATAGGACGATACAATTTTTTCTTTTAAATCCATTTTACTGTTTGTTCTGTGTGGTATTCAAGGTCAGATTTTTATTCTAGCTTATTATTTTTTCTTTGATCCAGTCGTATCCTTTGGCTTCTAATTCGTGAGCTAGAGAAGCATCCCCAGTTTTTACAATTTTACCGTCATGCAGGACATGGACAAAATCAGGAATAATATGATCTAATAAACGTTGGTAATGTGTGATAACAATTATGGCATTGTTAGAAGATTTTAGCGTATTAACACCATTGGCAACAACTCTTAGAGCGTCTATATCCAAACCAGAATCTGTTTCATCTAGGATGGCTAGCTTTGGTTCAAGCATCGCCATTTGAAAAATTTCATTTCGCTTCTTCTCTCCACCAGAAAACCCTTCGTTTAAGGATCGAGATAAGAATTTTCTATCAATTTCTAATAAGGATGATTTTTGGCGAATCTTTTTTAGCATGTCTTTGGCAGACATTTCATCAAGACCCTGAGCCTTTCGAGATTCATTAATTGCAGTTTTAATAAAATTGGTGACTGTAACTCCGGGAATTTCAACCGGATACTGAAACGACAGGAAGATACCTGCATGCGCTCTTTCGTCGGGATCTAGCTCACTGATGTCTTCACCATCTAACTCTATTATTCCTTGAGTTACCTCATAATCTTCTTTTCCTGCGATTACAGAAGCCAAGGTACTTTTTCCAGCACCGTTGGGACCCATTATAGCATGAATCTCACCAGGTTTTACCTTGAGGTTCAATCCTTTCAGAATGGCTTTTCTTTCTACTTCGGCATGTAAATTCTCAATCTTAAGCATGACAGATGATATCTTTATTTTAATTTTTAATCATTTCGAGGCAAGCCTCTGGCAACTAGATTCTTGGCTATTGCCCAGCGATTGACTATTGGGTCTAACCAACACTTCCTTCTAAACTAATTTCAAGAAGTTTTTGAGCTTCAACCGCAAATTCCATGGGTAATTTATTCAATACTTCTTTACTGAATCCATTGACGATTAACGCAATAGCTTTTTCTGTATCAATTCCGCGCTGGTTACAATAGAATAGCTGATCCTCACCAATTTTACTTGTAGTTGCTTCATGTTCTATTTGCGCTGACTTATTTTTTGATTCAATGTAAGGGAAAGTATGTGCTCCACATTCATTACCCATCAATAAACTGTCACATTGAGAAAAATTTCTGGCATTTTCTGCTCTTGAATTGATTTGTACCAATCCTCGATAGCTATTTTGTGATTGACCGGCAGAAATTCCCTTGGAAATGATTGTTGACTTGGTATTTTTACCTAGGTGAATCATTTTTGTTCCCGTATCTGCCTGTTGAAAGTTGTTAGTTACAGCAATAGAATAAAACTCACCAACTGAACGATTTCCTTTCAAAATACAGCTTGGATATTTCCATGTAATTGCAGAACCCGTTTCTACCTGTGTCCAAGATATTTTTGCATTAGTCTCACACAAACCTCTTTTGGTCACAAAGTTGAACACACCACCCTTACCATTCTGATCTCCAGGAAACCAATTTTGTACAGTTGAGTATTTAATTTCTGCATCATCAAGAGCTACCAATTCTACGACTGCAGCGTGTAGCTGATTTTCGTCTCTTTGCGGGGCAGTACAGCCTTCTAAGTAGCTTACATAGCTCCCTTTGTCTGCCACAACTAATGTTCTTTCAAACTGACCAGTGCCACCTTCATTAATTCGGAAATAGGTTGAGAGCTCCATTGGGCAGCGAACTCCTTTCGGGATGTAGCAAAAAGATCCATCGGAAAAAACAGCCGAGTTAAGGGCTGCATAAAAATTGTCTTTTGGAGGAACTACAGATCCTATGTACTTCTTAACCAGTGCTGGATGCTTTTGGATTGCTTCAGACATCGGCATGAAAATAATACCTTTCTCTGCTAAGGTTTCCTTGAAGGTTGTTGCCACAGAAACGGAATCCATCACTATATCTACAGCAACGTTTGCCAATCTTTTTTGTTCTTCTAAAGAGATTCCTAACTTCTCGAAGGTAGCCAACAACTCAGGATCTACTTCATCTAAACTGTTTAATTTTGGTTTTTTCTTTGGGGCAGAATAATAAGCAATGTCTTGAAAATTAGGTTTTGTATATTGAACATTAGGCCATTCTGGCTCAATCATTTTTGTCCATGCATTGAAAGCTTCAAGTCTCCAAGCAGTCATCCATTGGGGTTCGTTCTTTTTTTTTGAAATGGCACGAACAATATCTTCATTTAATCCTTTAGGAAAGGTTTCACTTTCTATATCTGTGTAAAAACCATATTCATATTCTTTGGTTTTTAACTCTTCCCTCAAATCGTCTTCTGTATATTTCACTTGTCTAAATTTACACTAACCATTTGATATATAATTATCCCCTGTTATTTAGGTATTGACCAATCCGTATAAAGTTGGCTTTAATTACCTCGGTTAAAAAAGTTGAAATTTCTGTAATACTTGTCAATACTAAACTTGTACTAGAGTGAAAATGACTCGCCACAACCACACGTTCTGTTGGCATTGGGATTATTAAATACAAACCCTTTGCCATTCAAACCTCCAGAATATTCCAAAGTTGTTCCTACCAAATAAAGAAAACTCTTTTTATCAACAATGATTTTCACTTCGTTGTCCTCAAAAACGGTGTCGTTGTCGCGTTGTATGTGATCAAAAGTTAAATCGTAGGATAGCCCTGAACAACCACCACTTTTAACACCTACACGCACAAAATCTTTAGAAAAATTAAAGCCATCATAATCCATCAGTTCTATGACCTTCTTTTTTGCACTGTCTGAAACTTTTATCATCGCTTAAAAAATCAACTTTAAATTGTGAGTGCAAAGATACAATTTAAGTCTCAAACCAAGAGCTTCCACCCGGCTAATATTGTGGTGAATCAACTTACATGCTTGATTTTATTTGATAATTTGCTGAAAAATGATCACATTTTATATCAATGACTTACTATTTCAACACTAAATCAGGAGGTTATCATTGCCATTCCTTATGTCTTATCCAAGACAGGTGTACGATCAAATCACACTTTGAGATGAGTCATTTTTCTGTAGAACAGAGGCACTAAGATAAAGCGAAAACCTCAACATTATTGGTAAAAGAAATGGAATGCTCAAAAGGGGATATTATTATGATTTGATTAAATTTGCATCTCACTCAAGAAAAGAGAAATGTACAGAACACACTCTTGCGGCGAGTTACGCAATTCGCATATCAATTCAGAAGTAACCCTAGCAGGTTGGGTTCAAAAGTCACGCGACAAAGGCTTTATGATTTGGATAGATTTACGAGATCGATATGGAATTACGCAACTGATTTTTGATGAAGAAAGAACTGCTGCCGATTTAATGGAAGAAGCGCGCGGATTGGGGCGTGAGTTTGTGATTCAAGTCAGAGGGACTGTGATTGAGAGACAATCTAAAAACCCAAATATTTCTACTGGAGACATTGAAATTTTAGTTACAAAATTACATGTCTTAAACAAAGCAAAACTACCACCGTTTACGATTGAAGACCAGACAGATGGTGGTGAAGATCTGCGAATGAAATACCGTTATTTAGACATCCGTCGTAGTCCAGTTAAGGAAAACTTGTTGTTTCGCCATAAGGTAGCCATGGAAGTGCGTAAATACCTGTCGGATGAGGGATTCACTGAAGTAGAAACTCCTTATTTAATCAAATCAACACCAGAAGGAGCTCGAGATTTTGTAGTTCCTTCTAGAATGAATCAAGGGCAGTTTTATGCCTTGCCGCAATCGCCACAAACCTTCAAACAGCTATTGATGGTGGGTGGTATGGATAAGTACTTTCAGATTGTAAAATGCTTCAGGGATGAAGATTTACGAGCCGACCGTCAGCCTGAATTTACTCAAATCGACTGTGAAATGGCATTCGTAGAGCAAGAAGATATTTTAAATACTTTTGAAGGGCTAACCCGTCATTTATTGAAAGAAATTAAAGGTGTTGAGGTAGATGAATTTCCAAGAATGCTATATGACGATGCCGTGTGTCTGTATGGAAACGACAAGCCAGATATTCGTTTTGGGATGAAGTTTGGCGAACTAAATGCAGTAGCACAACATAGAAATTTTAACGTGTTTAATTCAGCTGAACTGGTTGTTGGGATTGCTGTCCCTGGAGGGGCATCCTACACTCGAAAAGAGCTTGATAAACTCATTGACTGGGTCAAACGACCTCAAGTTGGAGCTAAAGGAATGGTTTATGTAAAGTGCAATGAAGATGGAAGCTATAAATCATCGGTAGATAAATTTTACAATCAGGAAGATTTATCGTGTTGGGCTGAGGTTACAGGGGCAAAAGCTGGTGATTTAATATGTGTATTGTCGGGGTCAACAGATAAGACAAGAGCACAGCTAAGTGCTTTGCGAATGGAATTGGCAGAGCGCTTGGAATTGCGAAAGCCCAACGAATTCGCTCCCTTATGGGTAATGGAATTTCCAATGCTAGAATGTGATGAAGAAACTGCCCGTTACCATGCCATGCACCACCCTTTTACCTCGCCAAAACCCGATCAGATTCCGTTGTTGACAACGGATCCAAAAAGTGTAAAAGCCAACGCTTATGATTTGGTCTTAAACGGAAACGAAATTGGAGGAGGCTCCATTAGAATTCACGACAAAGAAGTACAATCCATGATGTTTGATTATCTGGGATTCACCCCTGAAGAAGCCAAAGCACAATTTGGATTTTTGATGGATGCTTTTGAATACGGAGCACGCCCGCACGGAGGGATTGCCTTTGGGTTTGAT
>JABSPP010000102.1 GCA_013214275.1 Flavobacteriaceae bacterium | reverse complement strand
TGCTTGTCTAAAATTTGTGCTACAACCTTGAAGTTGATGTTTAATTTTTTAAGTAAGAAAGGAAGAACATTTTTATCAACTAGAGAAATAGCTTTAAAAATATGTTCATTTTCAATTTGATTATGATCTAATTCTTGTGCAAGCTGCTGAGCCTGCTGTACAGTTTCTTGTGACTTTATTGTATAATTACTAAAATTCATATATCTTATTTTTTTTCTACTTGCATCACAATTTTTATTCCTTAAAATTTCATGTGAATTTTTCCGCAATAATGTCAATAAAAAACAATTTAATCAGACATAAAGTCACTTAGAGTAGAAAAAAGCTGCAAAAATTACAGTTTTACAAATTCCCTCGAGACACGTAAATTATTAGATTTTCACTATCGGCATATTATGAATAAACTACCTATATCTATAGGATTTTTGTACAAGAATCATGTATTTATTCACATAAATTCGTTCACTTAATGATATTGATTGTATTTTTGCAGAAAATCAACCTTTGGGAATGTTTGATACTGTTTTTGGAAAGAATAATGGTAATGATAAAAAGGCTTATCTCAACTGGATTACCCTAGATTCTTCTAATCAATTAGAAGTAATAAGGAAACTCTCTAAATCAGAAACAATTCTGATTTTTAAGCACTCAACTCGATGTGTGATTAGTAGCATGGTAAAAAAACAGTTTGAGAATGCATTCAATTCATCCATGGGAAATCTAAAGGTGTACTACTTAGATGTTTTAAGTTTCAGAAACATTTCTAATGAAGTGAGTCAGACATATAAGGTAGTTCATCAATCTCCACAGTTATTAATCATCAAAAATGAGACAGTAGTTGTTTATGCTTCTCACCACGACATCGTGCAAGTGCAGATAGCATCTTATCTTTAAATTTTAAAATCCCTTGATTATCGATACAGTTAAACATACTTTAGGAAAAGATTTATATGATTATCAGAAGACAGCCATTAAAGAGATTTTTCTAAGACTAGAAAAAGCTCCGGACAATTACCACCTTTTGTATCAATTACCAACAGGAGGCGGAAAAACAGTGATCTTCTCTGAGATTGTTAGACAATACCTGAACATATACAAAAAAAGAGCGCTGGTTCTTACTCACCGAATCGAACTAAGCAAACAAACCTCAAAAATGCTGCACGAATTTGGTGTTTGCAATAAGATTATAAGTAGTACCGCCAAATTAGATGATCAAGTGGAATACAGTTGTTTCGTTGCTATGGTAGAGACATTAAACAATCGACTAAATGATGATAAATTGGATATTTCCGATATAGGCTTGGTTATTGTTGATGAAGCCCATTATAACTCATTTACCAAAATATTCAAATTCTTCGACAACTCTATTATTCTTGGTGTAACAGCAACTCCCTTGAGTTCAAACGTTAAATTGCCCATGTATAAGAACTATGATGAATTATATGTTGGAGAATCTATCCGCTATTTAATTGATAACGAGTACCTGTCTAAAGCTGATTTTTATTCCTTCAATGTAGGGCTAACTTCATTAGAAGTTGGAGCTAATGGTGATTATACCGTAAAATCGTCTGAAGATTTATACACAAATACCGATATGTTATCTAAGTTAGTGGATGCTTACGAAGAAACATCTAAAGGAAAAAAAACATTAATATTTAATAACGGTATTAACACTTCTATACAAGTATTTCACGCATTCAAACAAGCTGGATATCCTATAGCGCATCTAGACAATACCAATACAAAGAAAGAACGGGATTTTATCCTAACGTGGTTCAAAAAAACACCCAATGCTATTATCACCTCTGTAAGCATATTAACTACTGGTTTTGACGAACCTACCATCGAGTCAATTATTTTAAATAGAGCTACAAAATCTCTGACCTTATATTATCAGATGATAGGTCGCGGTTCTCGAATTCTGAATGATAAAAATACTTTTACCGTTGTAGATTTAGGGAATAATTTCCATCGCTTTGGAGCTTGGGGTGCAGATCTTGATTGGCAACGAATGTTCAAAGCTCCTGATTATTATTTAGATGCTATTCTCTCTGATGAGGAAATTGAGAGTAATTTTCAGTATGAATTAACACCCGAAGTGAAGAAGGAATTTTCCAATTCCAAAGAACTCTATTTTAACATGAAACAACACTATAGAGATACTATTGCGGCAGGTGAGTCATCAAAAAAAGTATTGGAAAAATCCATAGCGCATCATGCGAAAATTTGTGTCGAAAACAGCGAGGATTTGTGGGATGCTCTAGCATTGACAAAGATGCTAAAAGAGGAGATCGATAACCGTATTCATCAATATACAAAGTGTATTTCCAAGAGCACACACAATTTCGTGACTTGGCTTAAAGACGATTACAAAAAGAAATTAAACGCACATCTGAGAGCCAATTTTGACAAGATCTACAAAAACATTCACGGTCATGCTCCAGTGGACGAATAGTTATTCAATATAATTAAAAACGATGTGTGAGGACCACCAAAAATAAAAGATGTGTATCGCTTTACTTACTCTTTAGCTGGTAAGACTTTACCAGTACATTCACCAAATCCAATTCGTACGTCTTCATTTTGACAATAGGCTCGCATGATCACTATATCGTTGTCATTGATAAACTTTCTTTCAGTACCGTCGCTTAACTTAATTGGATGCTGACCTCTCCATGTGAGCTCTAACATAGACCCAAAACTATCTTTGGTAGGTCCAGAAATGGTTCCGCTTCCCATCATATCTCCAGAATTTACTGGACAACCATTAACGGTATGATGAGCCAATTGCTGCGCCATGGTCCAGTACATATATTTAAAATTGGAGTTGGCTACCACTGTTTCCTTTTCTCCTTCTGGCTGAATTCCTACTTGAAGGTGAATATCAAAACTTCCTCTTCCTTTGTGTTGCAGGTAGGGAAGTGGTTGTGGGTCCTGTGTAGGGGTCTCCACTCTAAAGGGTTCTAAAGCGTCTAAGGTAACAATCCAAGGAGAAATTGTAGAAGCAAAATTCTTTCCTAAAAAGGGGCCCAAAGGCACATATTCCCAAGCTTGTATGTCCCTAGCTGACCAATCGTTAAATTGAACCAATCCAAAGATGTAATCTTCAGCTTCGTCAATAGGAATGCGATCACCTAAGTGGTTGGATGCAGTAGTAATGAAAGCCATTTCCAGTTCAAAATCCAGCAGCTTAGAAGGACCAAATCCGGGGGTCTTACTTCCCTCAGCAGGCTTAGTTTGTCCATAAGGCCTCCGAACAGCTGTTCCAGATGGTATTATAGAGGAACTGCGACCATGATATCCAATCGGAATTTGCAACCAGTTTGGTAATAATGCATTCTCTGGATCTCTAAATAGACTCCCTACATTCGTAGCATGTTCTTTACTGGCATAAAAATCGGTATAATCTCCCACTCTTACAGGCAATAACATTTCCACTTCATCCATCCTAAAAATCACCTTGTCTTTGTGAGACGGATTATCGCGAAGCGAGCCGTTTTTAACATCGAAGATATCAGCTATACGATTACGAACCAACCGCCATGTTTTTCTTCCATCAGCAATAAAATCATTAAGATTATCTTGTAAAAAGATATCATCTGTTAATGGAATGCCATTAAAATATCCCAACTGATGTAAGGCCCCGAGATCAATAGCAAAATCACCAATTCTACTTCCAATTGTAATGATATCATCTTTTGTAATAAAAACACCAAAAGGAATGTTCTGTATGGGGAAATCAGAGACTTCACTAACTTTTAACCATGATTTTCTTTTTGGATTGTTAGCCGTTATTTTCATTGAAAGATTGTTGATAAAGTTTGCATCAAATATAGTAGAAAGTTGCAATCCTCAAAACGTTTTTTCATTACTTTTGATGTTTCTTAAATAAAATTTAACAATGCAACGAGATACTGAGATTTTTGAACTAATTGATGCGGAAAGAGAGCGGCAGATCAATGGAATAGAGTTAATTGCTTCGGAGAACTTTGCAAGTACACAAGTCATGGAAGCTGCGGGGTCAGTTTTAACAAATAAGTACGCCGAAGGCTACCCTAATAAACGTTATTATGGTGGATGTGAGATTGTAGATGTCGTAGAACAACTTGCCATAGATAGAGCAAAAGAACTATACGGAGCAGAATATGCCAATGTGCAGCCTCATTCTGGATCACAGGCCAATACGGCAGTCTTTGCTGCTTGTTTGAATCCTGGAGATAAAATACTGGGTTTTGACCTTTCTCATGGAGGGCATCTAACTCATGGTTCTCCAGTAAACTTTTCAGGAAAATTATACAAACCTCACTTTTACGGAGTTGAGAAGGATACTGGTGTGTTGAATTACGACAAAATTCAAGAAATTGCAAATCAAGTAAAACCTCAAATGATCATTGCAGGTGCTTCTGCATACTCTAGAGATATGAATTTTAAGCGATTTAGAGAAATTGCAGACAGTGTTGGTGCTTTGTTGCTAGCAGATATTTCTCACCCCTCTGGAATGATCGCAAAAGGAATTTTAAATGATCCATTACCGCATTGTCATATTGTTACCACAACAACGCACAAAACACTACGTGGACCCAGAGGTGGTTTGATTTTAATGGGAAAAGATTTTGATAATCCCTTTGGGCTCACCTTAAAAAGTGGAAAACCTAAAAAAATGTCAACATTACTCAATGCTGCTGTATTTCCTGGTAATCAAGGTGGGCCATTAGAACATATTATAGCAGCTAAAGCAATCGCATTTGGCGAGGCATTATCAGATGAGTTTTTACATTATCAAATTCAGGTGAAAAAGAATGCTGCTGCCATGGCAAAAGCTTTTGTATCCAAAGGGTACCATTTGATCTCCGGAGGTACAGACAACCACGTGATGCTAATCGATTTACGAAATAAAAACATCACTGGGAAAGCAGCAGAAGCCGCCCTAGGAAAAGCAGATATCACTGTGAACAAAAACATGGTTCCTTTTGATCATCAATCGCCTTTTGTAACCTCAGGAATACGAATTGGCACCCCTGCGATTACTACGCGTGGTTTAAAAGAAGATGATATGATAACCATAGTAGAGTTTATTGATCAAGCTATCCTTAATCATGACAACGATGATACGTTACAAAATATAGCCGATAAGGTGCATAGTTTTATGAGTCACAGACCTTTGTTCGTGGTATAAAAACAGGGATTATCGGGGGTTCTTTTCAGCTTCAAAGAACGTATAATTAATATCCATATAATTGGAATCTAGAGGATTACATCAATGAAGTGCTCGTCGAATGGCTAAGCAAATCAATTAGCTGTCTAATTGTGGCTTTTCAACCGTGTCAATTTCAAAATTAACTTGACTCTTGCCTTCAGATATTTTTAAAATATCCTTATCGATTTTCTTAAACTCTTTAGAACTGATATTGTAATGATTCACCGCAGTTCCAAGGGTATTTCCCAATTTGTTATGGTAAATTTTATATGCTTTTAAATGGCTCGAGAGTTTTTCTATATTCACTTGAATATCTCTAATAGAATTTTCTACTTTCAGATTATGTAGGGCTTTAACAGTAATTTGTAACATTGGAAATAAACTCATTGGAGATACAATCATCACTTTTTTTGTGTAAGCATACGACACAAGATCCCTAGAATTGATTTGTAATGTTCCAACCCTGCTATTCAGCAAGTCTTGATATAAGCCATCAGCAGGAATAAACATATAAGCGTAGTCTGTGGTTTTGTCTCTAGGTCTAATATATTTGGCTGTTTCATCAATTCTTTTTTTGATATCAGTCTTAAAGTTGCGTTCTAATGTTTCAACTTCTGCTTTATCATCACTTTCAATCATTTTATTATAATTGTCTAATGAAAATTTGGCATCAATAGGAATAACAAAATTTCCAACTTTAACGATGGCATCCACTACCTCACCATTTGGAAACTTATACTGCATCTGAAATAGTTCTGGCGGTAGAACATTAGCTAGTAGATTTTCTAGTTGAATTTCACCTAGTATTCCTCTCTGTTTCTGATTACTCAGAATTTTTTCCAGACTCTTCATCTGGTTAGCAAAGTTTAATACTTGTTCGTTAGTTCCTTTTATTTTCTCTAGTTCTTTTGTCACTTCTGATATGACTTTGGTAGATTCAGAAAATTGTTTGTGCATATCTGATTTTGAAGCCTTGTGAAAATCATTGATTTCTTTGTTGATATCCTTCAATTTAGACTCAATCTCAAACCTTCCCTTTTCAGCATTCTCGTTCACTTCCTTACGAATTTCTTGTATTTCATTTCTCAACTGTTCGTTCAGTTGTAATTGAAGTTTGAGTGTTTCGTCACTTGATTTCCTCTCCGATTTATTAGTCGAGTTTGTCCAGAACAAGTAGA
>JABSPP010000101.1 GCA_013214275.1 Flavobacteriaceae bacterium | reverse complement strand
GGTATACTTTATCACACTTTTTCATAGCAATTTTCCCACTCATTCTTTGAGTGGGTTTTTTGTTTTATATTGCTTTGTTTAATACCCGACCTTGAAAAGAATTATTGTCACCGTTTCCAATGATCTTGTTACCGACCAGCGTGTGCACAAAATGTGTTGTACGCTTAAAGAAATGGGGTACGACCTTCTCTTAATCGGAAGAAAGCACGGTTCACAAGAAACTTTGTATAGGGATTATGCTACAAAACGCATATCAATGCTTTTTCATCGAGGGTTTTTATTTTATGCAGAACTCAATCTTAGACTGTTTTTTTTGCTTTTATTTACAAAAAAAGAGGTGTTATTCTCAAACGACCTCGATACCCTAATCCCTAACTATTTTGTTGCAAAGCTGCAGCGAAAGGAACTTATTTTTGACAGCCACGAACTATTTTCTGAAATTCCAGAGCTTAAACACCGAAAGTTGATAAAACAGTTTTGGCTGACCATTGAGCGATGGATCTTACCCAAGCTCACCAAAGTAATTACAGTGAGTGATGCCATAAAAAAACACTACAAAAATCTTTATGGAATTGAAGCTGTGGTGATTCGGAATCTTCCTCTTGAAAAATCTGTTCATCAACAATCATTTCCATTTCCAACAGAGAACAAAAACATTATCCTCTATCAAGGAGCTGTAAATATTGGCAGAGGAATTGAACTCATGTTAGAGACCATCAAACTCTTAGACAATTGTGTATTGGTCATTATCGGAACTGGAGATATTATTGAAGTATTAAAACAAAAAGTATCAAGTCAGACATTAGAAAATAAGGTTAGATTTATGGGAAAAGTCCTACCAAAAGACTTAAAGCAGTTTACCCCTAATGCGACTATTGGGCTTAGTCTAGAGGAAGACATAGGGCTCAACTACCGTTATGCACTACCCAACAAGCTATTTGATTATATCCAAGCCGAAGTGCCTGTAATTGTTGCCGATCTTCCCGAAATGAAAAAGCTTGTAGAAACATATCAGGTAGGAGAAATTTTATGGGAAAGAAGCCCTAAATCCCTAGCAAAATTAATTCTCAAAGTAATCTCGAACAATTATACCATAGCGTTGCAAAAAGCTAAAAGAGAATTAACCTGGACCAGAGAGAAAGACAAACTAATAAGGCTACTAAATTCATAATTCATTTATAAATTTTACTTTTGTTCTTAACTGAACTCTCATGGAGGGATTGGTAAAACAAAGGTCAATGCCTTAAGAAAAGAAAATAAACAACTATCAAATAATTAGCATAGATTTAAACAAGTGAAAAAAAGGCTTCACCTCATTTCTTTTGATATTCCTTACCCTCCAACCTATGGTGGAATTATCGACGTTTTCTACAAAATAAAAGCCCTCCACAGTCTGGGAGTTTCTATCATTTTACACTGCTTTCAGTACGGAAAACCACAGCCTGAAGAGCTAAAAACCTACTGCGAGAGGATATACTATTACAAGAGAAACTCCTATCTTAAAAGTATGTTATCTGGGAATATCCCTTTTATCGTAAAAAGTAGAGGGAATAACGAATTGATTCAGAATTTAAAGAAAGATAAAGACCCTATTTTATTTGATGGATTACACACTACCTATATCCTTAACCTATCAGATTTTAAAAAGAGAAAACTCTTTTTAAGAGCTCACAATGTAGAACACAAATTTTACAAAGGATTGGCAGACAGCGAATCTAATATGTTCCGACGAAACTTTTTTAAACAGGAATCTAAGAAGCTCAAAACCTATGAAAATATCCTGAATGTGATGAATGGTGTGTTTCCTATTTCTCCCTTAGAACAGACATATTTTAGCACCAAATACGGTGAAAAATGCACATATATTCCTGCATTCCACGAAGATCAGATTCATACAACTCATGATAAAAGAGGAGCATTCATTCTTTACCATGGAAATATCTCGGTTTCGGAAAATGTAAAAGCAGCCTTGTTTTTGATCAATGTGTACAAAAACTCCTCATATCCACTAGTCATTGCTAGTAGCTATTTTAATGACGAGATCAACAAAGAGATTTTAAAGTATGATAACATGACTTTTCAAAGCCTATCTAACCAGAAAGATTTGGACAGACTGTTTGAAAATGCCCACATTAATGTATTACCAACTTTTCAAAATACAGGGATCAAACTAAAACTTCTCAACACCTTATATCAAGGAAAATTCGTGATTGCCAATGACGATATGATAGATCACACAGGACTCGAATCTCTTTGTGAGAAGGCCAATACTCAAGAAGAGTTCTTACAAAAAACAGAAGAGCTTCTACAAAGAGATTTTAGTCAAGATATATTAAAGAAAAGAAAAAAAGTGCTTCAGAACTTTAGCCCAAAAGAAAGTGCAAAAAAACTTGTCGAACAGCTTTTTATATAACCCGTTAATTTGTGGTCATTTCAAACAGTTCACCACCTTCACACTTAATTGTTTTGTGTTTAAATTTAACAATCAGTGCATAATCGTGAGTTGCCATCAAGACACTTTTACCACCTTGGTGAATCTCATTTAAAAGTTCCATAACTTCAATAGAGGTTTTTGGATCTAAATTCCCAGTGGGCTCATCTGCTAGTATGAGATCTGGATCATTCAGTAAAGCTCTGGCAATTGCTACCCTTTGCTGTTCTCCTCCAGAGAGTTCATAAGGCTTTTTGTAATATTTGGTCTTCATCCCTACGTGCTCAAGCACTGCCTCTATTTTTTGTTTGATTTCATCCTTATCTCTCCAGCCTGTAGCCTTTAACACAAAAGAAAGATTATCAAAAACAGTTCGATCGTTCAGTAGCTTAAAATCCTGAAAGACAATTCCAATTTTTCTTCTTAAAAAGGGAATTTCTTTTTCTTTTAACTTTTTTAAGTCGAAACCCACAATAGTACCCATTCCTCGCTGTAGCTTTAAATCGCCATATAAGGTTTTCATCAAGCTACTTTTTCCACTACCTGTTTTCCCAATGAGATAGTACCACTCTCCTTTCTCAATCCTAAGATTTACTTTAGAAAGCACCAAACTATCTCGCTGATAGATGTCGGCATTCTCTAAGTGTAAAATCGAATCTTTCATATATTTAAATTGACATTAATAAGCTGGCGGTTAATTATTTACTTTTATTAAAGTGCTGCCCTTGCTTTACTCATTCCTTGTGTGAAGGTTTTAAGAATTCAACCCATGTACAAACCTACATATTTTTTTATTGTAAAATTCCTAGAATTGATCTTGTATTTTTAAGAATAACAGAAATCAATTTCTATTTTTGAAATATATTTTTAGTTTAAAATCCAACAAAATTTTAAATTTCACGTTATCACCTGTAAATAGCAATTTTTAATGATTCGTTCCATTTTTCATCAAAAGCTAACCTCCTTGTTTTTTACGTTGATTTGCTGGTCTCTATTTGCTCAACAAACAGAGATAGCAACTAATGTGTTTGCCAATTACAATCACGCTGTGCAACTTTTCAATAATAAGGCGTATGCGGCAGCTCAGAAAAACTTTATAGACGTCTCCAAAAATGCTGATCATCATACCCAATTAAAAGCAGATTCCGACTACTACGATGCGATGTGTGCTATTCGACTTCATCAAACTGACGCCGACAAAAAAGTATTGCGTTTTGTAGAGAATTACCCAAATAGCAATAAAAAAGATAAAGCCTATTTTAATGTTGGTAACTATTACTTTGCCAACAAAAAAGCTGCTTATGCTTTAAAGTGGTATTCTAAGGTCAACCTCGACGCATTGTCAGATACCAATAGAAAAGAATTAAACTTTAAGATGGGGTATGCACTACTGTCTACTCGGAATTTGAGTCTTGCTAGAAAAAAATTTGCCACACTTGTCAACGACCCCAAGTACGGAAATGATTCTCGCTACTATTTTGGATACATCGCCTACAAGCAAGAGGACTATGATATCGCAGAAAAAACGTTAGAAGAAATAGCCGACGAACAAGCATATAAAAGCGAGGTTACTTATTACCTTCTAGACATCAGTTTTAAAGCTGGTCGTTTTAAAAAGTGCATTGAGGTAGGAGAAAAACTGCTAGAAAAAGCCAAGCCTAAAGAGCGATCTGAAATTTCTAAAATTATCGGCGAAAGCTATTTTAACCTACAACAATATCAAGAAGCAATTCCCTATCTGAAGGAATATAGAGGGAAGAAAGAAAAGTGGAGTAATACAGATTATTACCAACTAGGGTATGCCTTTTTCAAGCAAAACGACTTTGAAAATGCCTCAAATTATTTTAATAAAATTATAGATGAAAAAAACAAGGTTTCTCAAAGAGCTTACTACAATCTTGGGGAGTGTTATTTATATCTAGAAAAAAAGTCAGAAGCTCTCAATGCTTTTAAGAGTGCAAGCGAAATGAACTTTGACTTAAAAGTCAGAGAAGATGCGGCATTAAATTATGCCAAATTAAGTTATGAGGAAGGAAATCCTTACAAAAGCGTGGCAGAAGTATTACAAGATTTTTTAAACACCTATCCAAAAAATCCTAGCTATGCAAAAATTAATGCGCTAATGGTAACTTCCTACCTATATCAGCAGGACTATCAGGGTGCCTTAGATTACTTAAAAAAAAGCAATAGCCAACAAAATAGGGAGCTATTTAGTGAAGTGTCTTACTACAGAGGTATTCAGCTATTTAATAAAAACCAACTACAAGCCTCATTGCCTCACTTACTTCAAGGAACGGAGTCTATAGATCAAAAGATCAGAGCACAATCCCAATATTGGATGGCAGAGACTCACTATAGATTGGGAAATTTTCAACAAGCACTAGAAGATTTTTTAACTTTCAGTAAAAACCCTTCGGCAACCAAAACCGAAGAATACACCACGATCAACTATACCATTGGTTACAGTTACTTCAAACTAAAAAATTATGAAAAAGCCCTAACATCTTTTCAAGCATTTATCGAAACTCAAAACGAAGACTTAAATTTAAATGATGATACCATAACCCGAACTGGCGATTGCTATTTTGCCACCAAAAACTATGAAAATGCAATTAATTCATACCAAATCATTGCCGAGCAATATGGCTCTGGCGCCGATTATGCCCGCTATCAAATGGGGATGAGCTTGGGATTTCTTAAAAAAAATCAAGAAAAAACAGAGCAGCTAGAGGAACTCCTTGCAAATTTTGAATCTTCCAATTACAGAGATGATGCTTTATTTCAACTTGGCAATACGTATGCTGCTCTTAAAAACAACAAAAAAGCCCACGAAGCCTACAAACGTCTATTTGACGATCATCCAAGAAGCTCCTACAACCCAAGAGCCTTGCTAAGAGATGGTCTTTTATTTTACAATGACAATCATTACAAAAAATCTCTGAGTCACTTTAAAGAAATCGTTGCAAAATTTCCCAACTCAGAAGAAGCAAAGGAAGCTGTGAGAAATGCAAGAAATGTGTATGTAGATATCGGTGCTGTTGATGAATATGCAACATGGGTAAGAACCTTAGATTTTGTAGATGTTTCAGACGCAGAATTAGATCAGGATACCTACCAATCAGCTGAAAATAAATACCTAGAAAATGATGTTGAAAATGCGACTGTAGGATTTCAAAAATACCTCAAAAAATTCCCTAATGGATTAAATGCACTAAAGGCTCATTTTTATCTAGCTCGGTTGTTGGCAAAAGTAGGCTCAAATGAGGAGGCAATCCCCAACTACCAGTTTATTGTTTCAGCACCACAGAGCGAATTTAGCGAGGAAGCTTTAAATAAACTCTCACAAATTCTATTGGAAAAGGAGGACTGGACTGCTGCCATTCCCTTACTTGAGCGATTGGAACAAGAGGCCAACTACTCCCAAAATATTCTATACGCTCAAAGTAATTTGATGAAAGGGAATTATCAATTAGGGAACTACGAAAAAGCAGTGACCTATGCAGAGAAAATTCTGCTCGAGGACCAAATTGATGCGTCCCTAGAATACGATGCAAAGATTGTTATAGCCCGTTCTGCTTTCCAAACAGAAGACCATCCAAAAGCGGAGGAATTCTATCGTGAAGTGGAGCGAAACGCCAGTGGAGAACTTAAAGCTGAAGCGCTATACTATAGTGCGTTTTTTCTTAACAGTCAAAAGCTCTATGCAGATTCTAACAAAGTCATTCAAAACATTACATCAGACTTTTCAGCCTACAAATATTGGGGAGCTAAAAGTTTTATTATCATGGCAAAAAACTATTATGCCTTAGAAAATAAGGATCCCTACCAAGCCACATATATCCTAGAAAATATCATTAAAAATTTCACTCAGTATCATGACATCATTATTGAGGCAATAAATCAAAAAAAGAAGATAAAGCTAAACGAAGACAAAACCAACAACTCGGTAATAAAAACCAAAAACTAAG
>JABSPP010000100.1 GCA_013214275.1 Flavobacteriaceae bacterium | reverse complement strand
AAAGCCAGGCATAATCCCTACTTTAGCTTCTTCTGGTGTGATCACTCCCGGGCAGTTGGGCCCAACAAGTGTACAGTCTTTATCGTCTATATAAGATTTCACTTTTACCATATCTGAGGTAGGAATTCCTTCGGTAATGCATATGATTACTTTGATGCCTGCATCTGCAGATTCCATAATAGCATCTGCAGCAAATGCTGGTGGTACAAAGATGATGGAGGTATCTGCTCCTACTTGATCTACAGATTCCTTTACGGTATTGAATACAGGTTTACCGAGGTGTTCTTGCCCTCCTTTTCCCGGGGTAACACCTCCAACAATATTGGTTCCATAGCTGATCATCTGACCAGCGTGAAATGTTCCCTCACTACCTGTAAAACCTTGTACAATAATTTTTGAATTCGCATTTACTAATACGCTCATAGTTTGTGTTTATGAATTGATGTCTATTCTATGTTCGGTGCAAAAATAGCCCATTGCAACAATCCAGAAAAGGAAAATTAATCTTTCTTTTCTTGATGGATTACTTTTTTGATCATTGCCATTTCTTTGTGTTTTTCTCTAGATTCGATGGCAGGTGTTCCAAAATAGGATCTGCCACCTAGTACTGATTTGGTCACTCCGGACTGTCCGTAAATCACAGCCTTTGTTCCTATGGTAATTCCGCTTGTAACGCCTACTTGTCCCCAGATAGTCACTTCGTCTTCAATAACAACGCAACCAGCAATTCCTGTTTGTGAGGCTATTAAGCATTTCTCTCCTATGATTGTATCATGACCAACATGCACTTGATTGTCTATTTTGGTACCTCTTTTTATGGTTGTATCTCCAGTTACTCCACGATCTATTGTGCAGCCAGCTCCTAAATCTACGTTGTCTTCTAACACTACTCTCCCACCAGAAACTAACTGATCAAATCCTTTGGGTCTTTTTTTGTAGTAAAAAGCATCGGCTCCCAAGACGGTATTTGCATGGATGGTCACATGGTCGCCAATAATGGTTCCGTCATAGATAGATACACTGGAATGGATGAGGCAATTTTTTCCTATCACTACATGGTTTCCCAAAAAGGTATTTGGTTGAATAACAGTACCTTCTCCAACTATTGCTGTTTTTGAAATGCTTACATTAGAGCTAATAAAAGGGTTGAAATGAGTGGTGATTTTATTGAAATCTCTGAATGGATCGTCTGATATTAGTAATGCTTTTCCTTTTGGACAATCGACTTCTTTGTTGATTAGTATGATTGTTGCTGCAGAATTCAATGCCTTTTCATAATATTTTGGATGATCTACAAAAACAATATCTCCGGGTTGCACTACGTGAATTTCGTTAATCCCTGTGATTTTAAAATTTTGATTTCCAACATATCTAGATTGAATAAGATGCGCTATGCTTGCTAGTGTTTGCGGAGATTTAAATTTCATTAGTGGTTTGCTTTTTTATTCATCACAAGGAATCATAACTGCGAGAGAAATATTCGAAAAAACAGCTTTTATCTATTTGCTATTTCATCCTTTCTGTGTAAGTACCCTTATCAGTTTCGATTTTAATCTTATCACCTTCATTAATAAACAATGGAACATTTACTTTTGCACCCGTCTCTACAGTTGCTGGCTTTGTCGCGTTGGTAGCTGTATTGCCCTTTACACCGGGTTCTGTGTGTGTTACTTCTAGTATGACGTGAGAGGGCATTTCTACAGATAATGGAAGTTGATCTTCGGTATTAATCAATACAGTGACTACCTCGCCTTCTTTCATTAAATCTGGAGCGTCTAGTGAGGATTTTTCAAGAGAAATCTGGTTGTAATCCTCCGTATTCATGAAGTGGTAAGTTTCCCCCTCATTATACAAATATTGAAACTTATGAGTTTCTACTCTGACGTCTTCAATTTTATGCCCTGCTGAAAAGGTGTTGTCAATAACTTTCCCCGTAGTTACGCTTTTGAGTTTTGTTCTGACAAAAGCAGGACCTTTACCAGGTTTTACGTGTAAAAATTCAATAATTTTATAAATATCATGATTGTATTTGATACACAATCCTTTTTTAATGTCTGATGTTGTTGCCATGTGCTAGTATTGATTATCCTCCCCAGTAACCTTTCATAATTCCTCTTTGAGAATTGCGAATGAATAATAAGATTTCGTCTCTTTCTGAAGTTGCCTCCATTTCAGCCTCAATCTTTTCCATTGCCTGAGTATTATTGTAATTTTTCTGATATAGTATTCTGTAAATATTTTGAATCTCTTTGATTTTCTCTGTGCTAAAACCTCTTCTTCTTAAACCTATGGAATTAATCCCTACATAGGACAGGGGCTCTTTTGCAGCCTTTGTGTATGGTGGGACATCTTTTCTTACTAGGGCTCCCCCTGAAACCATCGCATGATCTCCAATGTGGATAAACTGATGAACAGCAGCTAAGCCTCCAATAATACCATAGTCACCAATGGTAACGTGTCCAGCCAGTGCTACACCGTTTACAATGATGGCATTATCACCAATTTTACAATCGTGTGCGACGTGTGCGGTAGCCATTATCAATACATTTTTCCCAATTTCAGTTTGTCCAGATGCATTTGTACCTCTATTGACAGTGACACACTCTCTGATGGTTGTATTATCGCCAATGATCGTGAGTGAATCTTCACCTTCAAACTTTAAATCTTGTGGAATGGCTGAGATCACAGCTCCAGGAAAAATTCTACAGTCTTTTCCAATTCGCGCTCCTTCCATAATCGTAACATTAGACCCAATCCATGTTCCCGATCCAATCTGTACATTCGCATGAATCGTGGTAAAGGGCTCGATGACTACATTACGAGCAATTTTTGCCTGTGGATGTACGTAAGCTAAAGGCTGATTCATAATTACTTCACTTTAACTATTTGTGCCATGATCTCTGCTTCAGAAACTAACTTACCATTGGCATAAGTATGTGCTTGCATTTGACAGATTCCCCTTCGAATTGGGGAGATGAGATCCAGTTTAAAAATTAATGTATCTCCAGGAACTACCTGATGTTTGTATCGAACGTTATCAATTTTTAGCAGATAGGTTAAATAGTTTTCTGGATCTGGGACTGTGTTTAATACAAGAATTCCTCCTGTTTGTGCCATGGCTTCTATTTGTAATACCCCCGGCATAACAGGAGCTCCCGGAAAGTGCCCCACAAAAAAAGGTTCGTTCATGGTAACATTCTTCATCCCTATCACATGCTTTTTAGAGAGTTCTAAAATCTTATCAACCAGCAAAAACGGTGGTCTATGTGGCAGCATTTCCATTATTTGGACCACATCCATTAATGGTTTTGCATGAAGGTCTACTTCTGGAACGTAATTCCTTCTTTCTTGCTTAATAATTTTAGATAGTTTCTTAGCAAACATGGTGTTTACTAGATGCCCGGGCTTATTGGCAATTACTTTTCCTTTAATGCGAGTACCAACCAAAGCCAAATCTCCAACCACGTCTAACAATTTATGTCTTGCAGCTTCGTTGGCCCAATGTAGATTCAGATTATCTAGAATTCCGTTTGGTTTTACTTTGATATCATTTTTCTTAAAGGCTCTCTTTAACTTCTCCATGGTTTCATAGGAGAGTTTTTTATCCACGTAAACAATGGCGTTGTTAAGGTCTCCTCCTTTGATTAGATCGTTTTCTAGCAACATTTCAATTTCATGAAGAAAACTGAAGGTCCTGGCCGCTGCAATTTCTTTCTTGAAATCGGATATTGTATTGAGTGTGGCATTTTGAGTTCCTAGAATTTTGGTTCCAAAATCGACCATTGCAGTTACCTGATATTCATCGGCTGGCATTAGAATAATCTCACTGCCAGAAGTATCGTCCTTATACGATATGATTTCTTTGACTATGTATTCTTGAATGTCTGCATCCAACTCTTGAATGCCTGCTTTTTCTAATGCCTCAACAAAAAATTTTGAAGAACCATCCATGATAGGTGGCTCTGAAGTATCAATTTCAATCAGGAGGTTGTCAATCCCCAGACCAACAGCTGCGGCAAGCACGTGTTCTGAAGTTTGAATTTGAACACCGTTTTTTTCTAAATTGGTACCTCGTTGGGTATTCACTACGTATTCAGCTTTTGCCTCAATGGTAGGCTTTCCCTCAAGATCAACTCTCACAAAGGCAAAACCGTGATTTTGAGGTGCTGGTTTAAATGTTAGCTTCACGTTGTTTCCTGTGTGTAATCCTACACCCGATAAGCTAATCTCATTTTGAATTGTCTTTTGCTTTTTACTCATTATCAGTATTTTGAGAATGAACTTCTTTTTCTAATTGATTTACTCTTTGAATAATTGTAGGAAAGTTCCTAAAGTGGACGTAGGATTTATTCCAATCTGTATAGTTAAAGGCGGGAGAACCTTGAACAGTTTCTCCGTCTTTTAAATTTTTAGAAATTCCAGATTGCGCTTGAATCCTTAAATTATTGCCCAAATTTAAATGTCCTGAGATTCCTACCTGACCACCAATCATACAACTCTCTCCTATTTTGGTAGATCCAGCAATGCCTGTCTGAGCAGCAATCACTGTATTTTTACCAACTTCCACATTATGAGCAATTTGTATTTGGTTATCCAATTTAACTCCCGTTCTAATAATTGTAGATCCTAATGTTGCTCTATCAATGGTTGAACCTGCACCAATATCTACAAAATCTTCTATAACTACATTCCCTGTTTGAGGAACTTTTTTGTATTCACCTTTTTCGTTGGGGGTAAATCCAAATCCATCTGATCCTATAATGACTCCTGCATGGATGACACAGTTATTTCCGACTTTACTTTCAGAATAGATCTTCACTCCTGCAAAAATTGTACAATCATCGCCAATAACTGAATTATCTCCTATAAAGCTATTTGGGTAAATTTTTACATTTTTACCAATAGTGACATTATTGCCTATGTAAACGAAAGCACCAATATACTCTCCTTCGCCTATGTTTGCTGAATCTGAGATAAAACTAGGATTTTCTCTACCTTTTTTATTGGTTTTAACTTGATTGTAATATGCTAATAGTTTTGAAAATGCCTTGTAAGCGTTTTCTACTCTTATTAAAGTGGTATCAACTTCTCTTTCGAGTTTAAAATCTTTATTTATGATCGTTACAGTTGCTTTTGTGGTATAAAGAAAAGGTTCATATTTAGGATTCGATAAAAAGGTTAAAGATCCCAACTCGCCCTCTTCTATCTTGGAGAGCTTCGACACTTCTACACTTGGATTACCATCAACGCTACCATCTAGAATTTGAGCGATTTGTTCGGCTGTAAATTTCATCTTCGGCAAAAGTAAAAAAAAACTTAAGATTAGGCTAATTTCAGTTCTTTAGGATAACAGACAAAATACTTCGTAACTGGTTCAGAAAGTGCCTGTAAATTCAACTGATCTGATGCCTTGGCTATGTCTTGTAGTGTTCCATTCTTACTCAAGATATAAATTGGATTTTCTTTGCTGTAAGCTTGGTTAGAAATCTGACCTACAAATACAAAGTACTTGGCATCGTTTTCTGATAATTTAGAAGACTTCATGAAACCTGCAACGAGACTGGATATGTAATGTAAAGAAATTTCCGTATCGTGAATTTCAATCTTTAGCAGTTCTCTATTGACAAGCATTCTTGATAAATTGGAGAGCACCTGATCTGTATGATCTACCCATTCTTTGAGTGCTGATACGATATCGTAATCGTCTAATCTTGAAAAAGTTTTTAATACTTCGTCGCTAAAATCATCTTTTGTGATTCTGTTGCTTAGGAAAAATTGAAGTGCCTTACTACACGACAAAGCGACACCCTGTTCTGTTAATCGTTTAGCTCTTTTTAAAATATTGAAAAGCATATATTCTGCGATCCACCCTGTTTTATGTAAATAAACTTGCCAATACATTAACCTTCTGGCTATCAGAAATTTTTCAACAGAATAAATTCCTTTTTTTTCGATGACTAGAAAATCGTTGAGAACATTCATCATTGCAATTAATCGATCTGAACTAATATTTCCCTCTGTAACGCCTGTAAAAAAACTATCTCTTTTGAGATAATCCAACCTATCGATATCTAACTGGCTTGAGATGAGCTGATGAAAGAACTTTCGGTGATACGTTCCTTGAAAAATCTCCATAGCCAACTTTAATTGTCCATGAAACATTATATCCAGTTTTTTCATGAACTTTAAGGAAACCTCCTCGTGACTCACTCCCTCTACTATACTATGTTCTAAAGCATGAGAAAAAGGTCCGTGACCTATATCGTGTAAAAGAATAGCGATGCACAAGGCATTTTCTTCATCTATAGAAATACAATTAAAACCATAATGTTTACGACATGAACGTACAAATTTGTCCACAAACAGACGCCATTGATATTTATCCATGCGTATCGTGCAATACCAATAAAATTTTCAAGCACAATAA
>JABSPP010000010.1 GCA_013214275.1 Flavobacteriaceae bacterium | reverse complement strand
AAAAGAAATTAAAATTTCATAGTTCACAGAAGGTCATCGCTTTAAAATAGCTTTATTAATTTTTTTAATCAGTTGAGGACCTTCATAGATAAACCCTGTGTATAACTGAAGTAAGTCGGCACCAGCATCTAGTTTTTCAAGTGCATCCTCTGCTGTATGAATCCCCCCTACTCCTATGATTGGAAAGGCTTTACCTGATTTTTCTGACAGAAAACGAATAACCTCTGTAGATCTTTTAGATAGTGGTTGTCCACTAAGTCCGCCAGCCTCACTTTTATTATCAGATTTCAGCCCCTCTCTGGAAATTGTTGTATTGGTAGCAATAACACCTGCAATGTTTGTCTCAATTACAATATCTATGATATCTAACAATTGTTCGTTTGTAAGATCAGGAGCAATCTTTAGAAGAATTGGTTTTGAATTTTTTTTTGTCAAATTTAACTGCTGTAGTGTATCGAGAAGATTTGTTAGAGGTTTTTTGTCTTGTAAAGCTCTTAAATTGGGTGTATTGGGAGAACTAACGTTGACCACGAAATAATCTACATGGTCAAATAGTGCCTTAAAGCATATAACGTAATCTTCTGTAGCATTTGCATTAGATGTCAGCTTATTTTTCCCAATGTTCCCACCGATGATAACACCTGACTTTCTCAGCTTTTTTGAAGTGTTTTTAAGTCGTTCTACAGCCTGATATACTCCACCATTGTTGAATCCCATGCGATTGATAATCGCTGAATCTTCTCGCAATCGAAACAGTCGTTTTTTGGGGTTTCCTTCCTGTGGTTTCGGTGTTAATGTTCCTATTTCGATAAATCCAAAACCAAAATTAGATAACTCGCTGTGCAATTTAGCATCTTTGTCAAATCCTGCTGCTAACCCTACTGGATTCTTAAAAGTCAGTCCAAACAACTCACGCTCTAGCTTCTTGTTTTTAACGGTATAGGTAGTTTTAAAGATTTTAGAACATCCCGGGATTTTACATAGGTTTCGTATAAGCGAGAATGTCGCATAATGCACCTTTTCTGGATCAAACAAAAATAAGATAGGACGTATTAATAGTTTATACATGACTTATAAGGTCGAAAGGATGAAACCTAATTTTATCTATAAATTCATTTTATACAAAAACTACATTGCACTAGCGTAAAACAGCTTGTAAATTCTTTTCGAAGGTATGCTGTAGCTTTTGCATTATTTTATCAATCTGTTTATCTGCTAGTGTTTTATGTTCATCCTGTAACACAAAACTTACTGCATATGATTTTTTACCCTCTGGTAAATTCTCTCCTTGATATACATCAAAAAGATCTACTTCTTTAAGGAGTTTTCTCTCTGATTGGAAAGACAGATTGTAGATTTCTTTAAAAGTAACATTTTTATCTAAAAGCAATGCTAAATCACGTTTTACCGATGGAAACCTTGGTAATTCAGAAACACTAACTTTTTTCTTGCCTTTTAAACTGAGTATTTTATCCCAATTAAAATCAGCATATAACACCTCTTGTTTGATGCTACATTCTCTGGTTATTTTAGTGTTTACAACCCCTAGATCTACCAATTGATGCTTTCCCAGGCTTAAGGTTATTCCTTCTAAAAAAATAGCTGACCTTGTGGGAGTGATTTTCAAATTAGACAGTCCTAATCGATCGAAAATAGTGGTTACAATTCCCTTGAGATAGAAGAAGTCCGATGTTTTATGATGGATACTCCAACTTTCTCTATGTCGGTTCCCAGATACCAAAAGTGACAGGTGTTTTTGTTCCTGAAATTCATTATCATAGCTGTGATAGGTCTTTCCAAATTCGAATAATTTTAGTGAATTATTTTTACGGTTGATATTGTAGGAAATTGTTTCTAATCCGCCAAAGAGCATCGATTGGCGCATGACTTTCAAATCATTACTCAAAGGATTGATCATTTCTACATTGTGGTCGGATGATAAACTTTCTGATAGCGAAGTATAAGCTTCTTTAGTTAATGAATTCGACATGGTCTCGTGAAACCCAAGTGATGTAAGTTGGTCTGCAATACTATTCTCAACTTTTACGTGTGTATTAGAATCAAACGAAATGGAGGTATTTAGCTTGTGAGAAAAATTGATATTGTTATAGCCATATACTCTTAAAATTTCTTCAATGATATCTGCTTCTCTTTTTACATCGACTCTGTAAGATGGAATCGTAAGTCCCAGCCCTCCTTCTGTTTCACTATTGATCTTTATTTCGAGTGAAGCTAGAATATTCTTAATAACATCTTTATCAATTTCCTGACCAATAAGGCGGTATGCATTGTTGTAGGATATGAATACCTGAGAATCCTCTGCTTTTTCAGGGTAGAAGTCCATTATATCCGAAGAAATCTTTCCTTCTGAATAGGTTTCTATGAGCAAAGCTGCTCTCTTGAGGGCATATTTTGTAAGTTTGATATCAACTCCTCTTTCAAATCGGAAAGATGCGTCTGTGTTAAGTGCGTGCCTTTTAGCAGTCTTACGAACATAGACTGGGTTAAAATAGGCGCTCTCTAAAAAGATGGAGGCGGTTGTATCGGTAATTCCAGAACCAATTCCTCCAAAAACTCCTGCAATACACAGAGGATTCGATTCTGCATCACAAATCATAATATCGTCTTCGTGAAGTTCCCGTTCTACTTCGTCTAGGGTGGTAAACTTAGTTCCTGAGGCTAGTGTCTTTACCACTATCTTATTTCCTTTGATGTGTTTGGCGTCGAAAGCATGTAAAGGCTGACCGAGCTCGTGCATGACATAGTTGGTAATATCAACTACGTTATTTTTAGGAGTTATACCAATTGCCTTAAGTCTATTTTGAATCCATTCTGGGGCCTTTTTAATCTCTACATCTGTGATAGAAATTCCACAGTATCGTGTGGCATGTTCCTTATTTTCGACTTCCACCTCCACTCTAAGTTTGCGTTCATTTACGTGAAAATCACTCACAGAGGGAGAAATCAACTCTAAATTCATGCCATGCTGAATTAATCCTGCTCTTAAATCTCTTGCCACTCCAAAATGACTCATCGCGTCTGCTCTATTGGGTGTTAACCCAATCTCAAACACATGATCTGTCTCTATATTAAAAACTTCGGCAGCTGGAGTTCCAACCTCAATCTTGGAGTCTAAAACCATGATACCATTGTGATCGGTTCCTAATCCAAGTTCATCTTCGGCGCAAATCATTCCGTGGCTTTCCTCTCCTCTGATCTTTCCTTTTTTGATCTTGAATCCATCCCCGTTAGCATCATATAAGACAGTTCCTATTGTTGCTACAGGAACTTTTTGTCCCACTGCAACATTGGGTGCTCCACAAATAATTTGTACTGGCGAGCCATCTCCTAAATCTACCTCAGTTATTTTTAGTCGATCTGCATTGGGATGTTGTGTGCAAGAAATCACCTTGCCTACAACAACTCCACTCAGACTGCCTTTTACTGATTCTTTGGTCTCAATACCTTCAACTTCGAGTCCCAAATCGGTAAGCAACTCTCCAACCTTTGTCGCTTCCCATTCTAGCTGTAAAAACTGCTTTAACCAGCTGTATGATATTTTCATTGATTTTTTCTTCTGATTCAACCGCAAATGTAACCTTTTTTTAATGACTTTTTCACTGTTTTAATGGAGCCTTCGTCATGAAATGTTAGCAGTAGGTGGCGAGATCTATAAAAAGATTACATTTCAAATCAACTACCTTAGGACTAGCCCACAAGGTGTTCAAAGGAAACTATTTTAATCATTTCTAGACTAGCCCAGAGGAATTAAACCCTTAGCTATCGCCCTGAGATTAAATACCGAGAATTTGAGACAATATATCACTTTAAAAATCTCAATCTCTAAAATTAAGTTGTCTCTGTGAGGTATCACTTTTTTTTCTTACGTATCTTTACTTCTTTGAAGAAGCTTTTAAGAATAAAATATGAGAGCCTATCTATTGATTTGTATTACTTTAATCCTCTTGTCCTGCTCACCAAAATCACCATTAATTCTAGCTAGTGATTACTATCGGGTAGTACTAGAGCTAGAGGATAGCGAGGAGCTTCCATTTGTTATTCATGTCGCTTCAAAAGATACGATAAAGGTGTTCAATGCCGAGGAAGAAATTCTCGTTCATGAAATTGATTATCGCAACGATTCAATTTTCATTCAAATGCCTTTCTTTGAAGGCCTTATCGCAGCAAAAATTAATAAAATCGGCTTCAAAGGACTCTTTATTCAAGAAAGCTTAGAACGAGCCATACCCATTAAGGCAGAGCGAGGAATAAAAGAGCGTTTTACTCTAAAAAGGAAGTCAAAACCTATAGATGTATCTGGAACTTGGGAAGTTCGCTTTAGCGGTGGTTCTGATGATAAAGTGTATATGGGAAAGGGAATTTTTGAACAGTCTGGAAATCATCTTACAGGTACTTTAAGAACATCAACAGGAGACTACCGATACTTGGAAGGGGTTATTGATGGCTCAATTTTTAAATTATCTGTTTTTGACGGAGCTCGCGCACTAATGTTTAAGGCGGAAGGAACAGATTCTATGTTGAATGGAACTTTTTATGTGGGTAATCATCATAAAAAAAAGTTTGTTGCTAAAAGGAGTACAAGTTATACACTACCTAACCAAGAACACTTAACATATTTAAAAAAAGGATATTCTAGTCTAGCATTTTCTTTTCCTGACGAAAATGAAAATTTAATATCATTGGAAGACAAGCGTTTTAAAAATAAGGTCAGCATTGTACAGATAATGGGTAGTTGGTGTCCTAACTGTTTAGATGAAAGTAGATATTTTGCTCGATATATGCAGGATCACAAGGATAAAGATGTTGCTTTTGTCGGTCTAGCTTTTGAAGTTGCCAAAACTCCAGAGAAGGCCTTTCAACGCATTCAAAGGCTAAAGGACGGTATAGGTATTCGCTATCCTATTTTACTTGCTCAATATGGAGGTTCTGACAAAGTACTTGCTCAAGAAAAACTCCCGATGCTCAACCATGTCCTATCCTACCCAACTACAATTTTTATTGATAAAAAAGGAAAGGTACGTAAAATTCACACTGGCTTTAACGGTCCTGCAACAGGCAAAAAATACCTCGACTTTCAATATCAATTTGAACATTTTATTGATTTACTACTGATGGAAGAATAAGATCTATTAAGTTTGGTGCCTGTAAGCTAAGAATTGTAAAGTCTCATAATAGTGAACAACTATTGCAACTACACAAAAAATTTAAACCAGGGAAATGTACATAAAGTATATCACGATACTCAATATGGCTTTCCAGTACATTCAGATAATGAACTCTTTGGCAGATTGCTCTTAGAAATTAATCAAGCTGGTCTGTCATGGGATACCATATTAAACAAACAAAAAAACTTTAAAAGAGCTTATGCAGACTATGACATCAAGACTATTGCTAATTTTAATGATGATGATCGAAAAAGATTGTTAAGTGATGTAGGAATTATCCGCAATAGATTAAAAGTAGATGCTGCTATTTACAACGCAAAAGTAATTTTGGAATTACAAAAAACTCATGGATCATTTATAACATGGCTGGATTACCATCATCCAAAAACTAAAAAAGAATGGGTTCAACTTTTCAAAAAAACGTTTAAATTTACAGGTGTAGAAATTACTAAGGAATTTTTAATGAGTTCCAGTTATCTAAAAGGTGCTCATAGCAAAGAATGTCCCATTTTTAAAAAAGTTTTAACCATGAATCCCAAGTGGAGTCAATACACCTAAAAAAATGAAAAAGAGGATCACAACAATAATTTTTCTATTTTTCTTGGCTCAGAATCACGCACAAGAACTCGGTTTACGTTTTGGAGATATCGTAGGTGGGGACATCGCATTAGATGTAGCTTTACCTGTAGGAGAAGCTTCGAGAATCCGTGCAGACATCTCTTTTAACAAAGGTCTTGGCACAGAACTCTTGTGGGATTTTATATACCAACCTATAGACGGGGAGTCGCTACACTGGTATTTAGGTGCTGGTCCCTACATACTTTTGGGAAGCCCTTTTACTCTAGGTGCTGTTGGAGAAATTGGGTTGGAATATCGTTTTAGTGAGATTCCTCTAACCATAGGATTTGATTGGCGCCCTTACTTTAGGCTAATCGACAATACCAACCTAGGGTTTAATCGTTTTGGATTGAATGTAAGGTGGGTCTTGTAAAGTATCAATGAAATGAATACATGCTAACTTATATTTGACCAAACCCCTGTTTTTCGAGATAATTCAGTATACGTATTTTTGATAGCTACATTTTCTGGTTTGGATAAATTAGGGTCCTCTTCTAGCAATTTTATTGCAGCTTGCCTCGCTTTATAAAGTATGGATGTATCTTTTACTACATCAGCAATTTTAAGTCTCAGAATACCACTCTGCTGAGTTCCCATCATATTCCCTGGGCCGCGTAGCTTTAAGTCAACCTCTGCGATTTTAAATCCATCTGAAGTCTCTACCATTGTCTTCAGTCGAGTTTTAGCTTCTGATGATAGCTTAAAACTCGACAATAAAATGCAGTAACTCTGATCGGCTCCTCGCCCCACTCTGCCTCGTAATTGATGTAACTGACTCAACCCAAATCGTTCTGCACTTTCAATAACCATCACACTAGCATTTGGAACATTTACTCCTACCTCAATAACGGTGGTCGCTACCATTATTTGAGTCTGCCCCTTGATAAAGCGTTGCATTTCAAATTCTTTATCCTCTGCCTTCATTTTCCCGTGGACAATACTAATTTGATAGTTCGGATTGGGAAACGCTCTAGAAATACTCTCGTACCCATCCATCAAATCTTTATAATCCATCACCTCTGATTCCTGAATTAAAGGATAAACCACATAAATCTGTCTCCCCTTGGTAATTTCCTGTTTCATAAAATGAAATACTGATAGTCGATTATTATCATACCGATGAACTGTTTTTACCTCTTTTCTTCCAGGAGGCAACTCATCTATTACTGAAATATCTAAGTCCCCATATACACTCATAGCAAGTGTTCTCGGAATGGGTGTCGCTGTCATTACCAGAATATGTGGTGGCAGTCTATTCTTATGCCACATCTTAGATCGTTGTGCTACACCAAATCGGTGTTGCTCGTCAATAATTGCTATCCCAAGATTATTGTATTGAACCTTGTCTTCTAACAATGCATGTGTGCCAATCAATATATTTAACTCACCGTCTATGAGTCTTTTATGTATTTCCTTTCGTTTTTTTGATTTAGTAGAGCCCGTTAATAGCGCTACAGAAACTTCCATGTGTGTTAGCAGTTCATTGATAGCATTATAATGTTGAACAGCTAATATTTCTGTGGGTGCCATAATAGTTGCCTGAAACCCATTATCAATAGCCAGCAGCATGATCAATAAAGCTACAATTGTTTTGCCCGAACCTACATCTCCTTGTAACAATCGATTCATATGAGCGTTTGACCTCAGATCTTTACGGATTTCTCTCATAACACGTTTTTGTGCGTGGGTTAAGTCAAAAGGAAGCTCGTGTTGATAAAAGTGATGAAAATTTCGTCCTACACTTTCAAATACATATCCTTTGATTTTCTGCTTACGGAGTCGCTTCTTCTTTAACAATTGTAACTGAATGAAAAATAATTCTTCAAATTTCAATCTGTATTGAGCCTTTTCTAGAAGTTTTAGTGATTGTGGAAAATGAACATTGAGTATGGATGTTCTTTTATCTAATAAATTATACACATCTACAAAATACTCTGGGAGATTCTCTTTTACATCTGGAGCTATTTGCTGTATTAAACTTTGTACATACTCCCTAAATATCCTTCTACTAATTCCCTTACTTGCCATTTGTTCAGAGGATGGGTACACAGGATATAATTTAGACTGGATTGTTTTTCGATAATCATCTAACAGATACATTTCGGGATGAACTATTGAAAAACGCTTATTAAAAAAATTTAACTTTCCACAAACAACATAAGGTTTGTTGGGCTGAATTAATTTCCGAATCCACTGTTGCCCTTTAAACCAGATAAGTTCGATAGATCCTGTCTCGTCCTGAAATTTACCTACCAGTCTTGATCCTCTTTTCTGATTCACCTCCATTAAAGAGGTAATATTACCTATAATTTGTACATCGGCACCACTATTTGTAATTTCATCGATCTTGTAGAACCTACTCCTATCAATATACCTGAAAGGGAAAAAATATAGCAAATCATTTAAGCTACTCAAATTTAGGTTTTTATGAAATATATCAGCATGTTTAGCAGTCATTTTTTTGATATAAGTCAACGGCCTATTAAGATCCATAAACTGATAGGTTTTAGATGCTAATTTAATGATTAAATCACATAATTATCCAAGATTAGTTGGTCAGTAAAAGTTTTTTTACTTAATTTGGATTGTATTTTAACCCCCCTACAATGAAATACCACCTAGTGTTTATGTTTCTTTTAGCTGGAAACATCACAGAATCCATGGCACAAAATAAATCTGACCAACCCCCCAAGAGGACTACAGGTGTCTCTGTATCTCCTTCACATTTTCATTTCAGACAAGATCGCGGTGACGTCAAAACTTATGACATCACAATAAAGAATTCTACTTCAACAGCCAAAGAATTCAACATCAACATTTACGATTTTGAGATGAACAATAACGGTAAGAGTAGTTTTATACCCGCTGGAACAGGAAAATTTTCTCTAGCCAAATGGATGAGTATCTCCCCTACGTTTGTGATGTTAAAGCCATTTGAAAACAAAAAAGTAAAAGTCACGGTGAGTATTCCAACCAACGATTCAGGGAAGAAAGCCGCTTGGTCTATTTTGATGATCGAGCAACAAGCGCCCAGAGAAAAATTACTCAATACCAAGAAAGATGGGAATACCGTAGCAATGGGTGTCATCCCTACTTTCGCATTTGGTGTATTTGCATATCAAAATCCTCCAAATGTAACCGATAACAAAGTAGAGTTTACCAATTTTCAACTAAAAGACTCAGACAAATCAAAATATTTACGAATTGAAGTTCAGAATCAAGGAGATGGTATTGCCTACTGTACTTCATATATCGATCTCACCAATCTAGACACTGGAGAGCAGCAACGTTTAAAAGTGAAGAATTTTACCATTGTTCCAGAACTCATTAGAGAGTTTAACTTTTTTCTCCCCACAAACTTGCCCAAGGGAAAGTACTTAGCAATTGGTGTTCTCGATTACGAAAGTTCAGAAGAAATTCAAGCGGCAAAAATGGAATTTGAAATTAATTAACCTAAATATATTTTTAACCCTAAATTTAAACAAATCTATCATGAAAAAAAATCTTAAATTTTTATTATCAACGCTAGCATTGGTTGGTTTTATCGCTACATCTAATGCACAGCTAATCGACGAGAAAGACGTTGCTGTAACGTTAGATTTGCAACCTGTGTTGCAACTGGATATGACGACAGCCAATCAGCTTGAATTTGTATTCGATGACATTAACGAGTACTACGCAGGTATTACACAGTATGCTGCAACAATCCTAAAAGTAAGCTCTTCCGTGAGTTGGGACTTATATGCAGTAGGTAGATCTTCTGGAGCAACGGCTGCTGGATTCTGGGATCAGCAGATTGATTACGGAACTAACAACGCGAACGCTATTGACCAATTACCATTGAGTTTATTGGAATTAAGACAATCCCAACCAAATAACGGAGATGGTGGTGCAACCGGTGCTTTTTCGGACTACAGTGCTGCCTTCTCAGCAAACGGAGTTGTAAGTAGAGCCAATAGTTTATATGTGAATGGTGGAGCTATTACTCCTCCAACTGCCAATGACAAGTATATTGCAGGTCATTTTGGTACCAGTGGTAATGCTGGTCAAGATTTTATGCCTGGAGGATCGTACTTAACACAAACAGGAACGACCTCAGACTATTACTATGCTATAGATTATAGAATTCTACCTGGATTACCAGCAATCTTCCCTAACGCTGGAAACGCAGATGGAACTGTTGCACAAGATATAGTTACTACTACAACTAATGCAGCTAATTATGCAGAACCAGGAGTATATACTATGTATGTACAATATGTTTTGTTAGAAGATCAATAGATCCATATCTAAATTTTACTACTAGGATGTAACTCAATGTGAGTTGCATCCTTTTCAAGTATTATGTAGGCCAATGACATGGTTAAAAAAGTAATTTCTTTACTGTTCGTATTATGTTGTAAGAACATCTCAGCACAAAATCATTGTGGCTTGGTATCCATAGTCCCTAATACTTCTGTAAACCAGATTGTTGCTTTTGACGATGCCACAAAATATATCGGAGGGATTACCATCAACAGTGTTACCAGAATACGTGTAATCGTTGAAGATAAAACAATTCCAGATCCACTTTGTTCGTGGAATTTAAAAATGTTTATTGAAAATAATTCTGGAGCTGGAACACCCTTGAACGAATGGGAAGAAGTTACGAACTATGGAAATGGAGCTGGTTCAAACCCTACCATTGATCTTTTGGAAGTAAGAGTAAGAAATGCCTGTGCTACTTCTCCACATAATAACATCTTTAGAAGTTTTAACGATGCTAATGAAATCTTGGAGATCATACGAGAAGAAATAGGGAATATTGTCAGTGCTGGAAGTTGCACCACAAATGTGAACGGACCAGGAAGTTACCTAACTAATTATGATGAATTTAATTTTGATATTGATATAAGACTGAATCCAGGAGTTAGATTCAACCCCGGTATTTATAACCTTAATATTCGTTTTCGATTAGAAGAAAACTAATCACATTGAAAAGTTATTTATCCCAACCATGCCCTCATTTTTACGCTTGCTTATTGATTTTTCTAATAAGCAACCAACTCACCTTTTCACAAAAAAAACCAAATCCAGAGCAAAAAGACAGTATCCCGTTTGTCCGATTTGGAGATATATCTACAAAATTTACAAAATCTAGTTTTAAACTGGAAGAATCAAGCATTATTTCTAATGTACTGAAGGTAGTTAACCATGGTGAACTTGCCATTGATTTTGTAGTTGACTTGACCTTTCCAAACAAATGGACACGGATTGACGACATCGACAAAGTGTATAGGGTTCAACCTAAAGATACAATGATTGTACCCATCATCATTTCGCCATCAAAGAAAATTAGTGGAAATACAGAAATCGTAATCAATGCATTTGTCATTAATAAAGATGGGCAACAAATTGGAAATAATTTTTTCACACTCAATACCGTAAAGAAAGTTGCATGGGGAATAGGATTAGAAAACAATACCACATTCTATTTCAAAAATGATGAAAATGAAAGACAATTTCATTTTTCTATCGAAAATAATGGTAACTATAATCAAGATGTTTTTTTCAATTTTACCATCCCAAGAAAAGATCTGATCATCGCAGATTCACTGTCTCAGCCAATCAAAGATTTGAGTCAAACTTTTACCCTCAAAGCCAATGAACAAAAAGAGTTTTCCTATAGAGCTATTGCCACTGTTTTTAATGAAAGAAACAAAAAAAGAATTTCAATTAATAACTTTTCTCCTGTAAACAATAGACAAAGAATTACAAGGGTTTTATTTATAAATAGTAGTGAGCCAACAAAAGTTCAAAACAACTCATCCAAGAGAAGAACTAAAGTCAACTTTGTGAAATTACCAAATGAAGTTGAAGTAAATCGTTTCGGATATGATCACCTACCTATGATTGTTGATTTAAATGCTCAAAATATTTTAGACAACAGAACTTTCTTATCCCTCAATCTTCAAGGATTTAAGCAGTTAGATGAAAATTCGAACCTAGTTTATTTTACCCAACTAAATTACAGTAATAGTTTTTTTACTAATAATGTCTTCAAAAATGCTCCATGGTATGTTGGTTATTTTGATCAAAAAAAAACCATAGAAATAGGACAAGTAAATGGAGAAATGATTGGTGCCTCTTCTATCGGGAAAGGATTCAAAACCACATACCGTTTTAATGAAAAGCATCTAGTTGGAGCCTTCTATACAAGCTCAAATGGATTGTTCAACGACAACAATAGCATCATTAGCTACGGAAGTTGGTATCGTATGAAATATGATGAAAATATTCGGCTAAATGCTGCAATCGGTAGAAATAGTAATAATTTTGTCAATAGAAAATCTACCATCATTTCTGTTCAACCTTCTGTAAGGTTTTTAGACATTCATAACCTCTCACTATTGGGAGGTTATAATCGTTCAAAATTTGAAAATAACGGCAATGAAATTAGCAACAATGGTTTCCTTGTAGGAGCAAATTATGGAACTTCTTTACTCAAAAAAAAGTTGATATCTTATTTTAGTTTTAGATTCAACGATCGTAATTTTAGCAATGGTACAAATGAGCGAATGTTCTTTAACCAACGATTGTCCTACGATATCTCCAAAGACTGGGAAAGTATATTTTTAGGAAATTATCAAAAAATAAGTGTTTATAGTAATAGTACTAACTTGTTTCAGTACAGTCAAGAGAATTTTTTTACGAATGTGACTTTTTCTAAAAAAACACAATCAGGGTCATATCAGCCTGGTATTTTCTATGAATATAGAGACTTCCCAAATAATTCATTCGTGATTAGAGGATTAAGTTTTAGATACGCCTTGTTTAACATGGATGAAAATTTGCTTTCATCGGTCTTCTTAAGAGCAGGGTATGCCAAACCAAAAAATCAAATTGATCCTAAAGAATATTTTAGTTTTGAAGCCAATAGTTTACTTCGTTACAGAACGTGGAATCTCACAGCGAGGTACAACTTAGGAACATTTTCATCCATCTCATCTCAGCAAAATCAAAGTGCATATACGACCCCACAATCTATTAGACTATCGCTTCAAAATCAATATCTTTTTAAAGACAGACACTTTACCCTAGAGTCGAATCTAATCTACAGTTTCAATAATATTTTTAAAAACCACACCTTTAGCCTGTTCCCCCAATTGTTTTATTTCACTGATTCTGGATGGAGATTTGGTATCAGTACCAACTACATCTATACAACAAGTGATTTCAGCTCTATTTTTGACATTAATAATCCCAACAATCCAAACCAAATAAGTAGTGGCCCTAGTGTGAACAGTAATTTTAATCTTAACTTTAACTTGAGAAAAGAGTTTGGAATCCCTCTCCCATTTACAGAAAAGATCGCTGCATCGACTAAATTAATTTCTTTTCTGGATGTAAACGGAAATGGCATCAAAGAGAAAGACGAAACTAGCCTCCAAAATATTGTAATTAAACTGAATAAAAACGAAGTCATCACCAACTTTGATGGAGAGGCTTCTATGAAAAATCTAAAATTTGATACATATAGACTAGAAGTATTATCGCTGGAAGAATTAAACGGATGGTTCCCTAATGTAAAAGATTCTATTCCTATCAACACAGATGGTATCACATACATTCCGTTTGTTCGGGGGATAAAGGTTTATGGAGACGTAATTATAGATCGTCAGAAGATTGCGGTGAGTGATGAGAAACCACTAGATTTATCCCGAATAAAAATTAGTGCTACAAATGACGGTAAAGTTTACAATGCATTAACCAATTCAAAAGGACAATTTGAGTTTTACCTGCCGTTTGGTCAATACACAATTACCATGGATGAAGGAATTCTAGGTGATCGATTTATGATTACAAGAAATAATTTATCTGTTAAGCTAAGGAATAATCAAGATGCAGCCTACCTCTCTTTTTATATTGTAGAAAAACGAAGAAAAGTAATTTTTAAAGACTTCACTAAACAGAAAAATTAATCCTATTTTCGTATTTCAGAAAACTTCACAGTGAGACTCCACAGAAACCTCGTATTTACAGTGATAGACAGCTTGCATGAAATCTTTAATGATGACATTTATGCAGATAAGGCGGTAGAAAAAGCCCTAAAAAGAGACAAAAGATGGGGCAGTAGAGATCGAAGATTTGTTGCTGAAACCATCTATGAGATTGTTCGTTGGAAACGCCTATATGCCGAGATTGCAGAGGTAAAAGCTCCTTTCAGTCGTCCAAATCTATGGCGACTCTTTTCAGTTTGGTGTGTTCTACGCGGAATTCAATTGCCCGAATGGAAGCAGATAGAACCCACTCCTAAACGACGTATCAAAGGACGGTTTGACGAACTCTCTAAAGTCAGGAAACTAAGAGAATCCATTCCCGATTGGATGGATGACATATGTTTAAAAGAACTGGGAAAAGATATCTGGGACAAGGAATTAGCAGCCTTAAACAAACAAGCCGAAGTCATCCTCCGAACAAATACCTTAAACATCACCATAGAACAACTACAAAAGCTACTTTCTAAAGAAGATATTCATACCGAACAAATAGTAGGCTATAACAGCGCCTTAAAACTGACAGAACGAGCAAATGTATTCAAAACCAATGCCTTTAAACAAGGTTTTTTTGAAGTTCAAGATGCATCCTCACAACTCGTCGCTCAGTATTTAGAGGTAGAACCAGGGATGAAAGTCGTAGATACTTGCGCTGGCGCAGGAGGAAAAACCTTGCATATTGCCTCTTTGATGAAGAATAAGGGGCAAATCATTGCCATGGACATCTATGAAAGTAAACTAAAAAAATTGAAAATACGTGCAAAAAGAAATAAAGTTTTCAATGTAGATACGCGCGTGATTGACTCAACAAAACCTATCAAAAAACTCTATGGCAAAGCAGACCGTGTTTTAATAGATGCTCCCTGCTCGGGGCTAGGTGTATTGCGTAGAAATCCTGACTCTAAATGGAAACTACAACCACAATTTATCGATCAGGTTAAAGAAGTACAACAACAAATTCTTCAACAATATTCAAAGATGGTAAAATCTGGTGGAAAGTTAGTCTATGCCACCTGTTCTATTCTGCCCTCCGAAAACCAACATCAAGTTAATAAATTCCTCACCTCAAATGAAGGAAAAGAATTTACTTTATTAAAAGATCAAAAGATACTAGCACACAAATCAGGATTTGATGGTTTTTATATGGCCCTAATGCAGAAAATCTAAAAAAACGAATCAAATCAACTTCTGAAATCACATAGATAAAATAATGATACAGATCTGCAGTTCAGAAAATGACACAATACAACAGATAAATAGACTGAGCAGATGTTTACAATGCCTCATCTTATAACGATCGTGCAGCCATTTATAAAACACAAACAAATGATAAAAAAGTAATTGAATTAGAATCTTTTACATGAGGGCGTTCCCCTTCGGGTCGTGCTATCCGCTATATCTTTTTTGCCTTATCAGGACAAAAAAGGATGCCGCTGTTATCACTAACGCAGCACTAAAAAGACCATATCATTACATTGATAAAGCAGAAACCAGCATCAACAGAATGATTGTTAATAAATGCTTTATAAAGTCAAAAAAAACTATCAACCATCGATGAAAAATACAATCGAAAATTTTAATTTTATACCCAAACATGAACATTCTAATTCGTTAAAAATGATCCACTTCTTTGGAAATGAAAATGACAAGGTATTTGCAATTCAAACAGACGAAGAACTCTCATCAAAGGACATTTCAAAATTAACATGGCTCTTTGGCAATCAAAAGAAAATCAATGCGGCGTCTCTTGGCGCCTTTTTTATTGGCCCTAGAGCAGCAATGATCTCACCATGGAGCACCAATGCTGTTGAAATTACCCAAAACATGGGCATTAGTGGAATTTTAAGAATCGAAGAATTTCAAGCAACAACAAAAGACTTTACAGGCTTCGATCCAATGATTCTACAGAAATTTAATGGATTAAATCAAGAAACATTTACCATCAATATACAGCCAGAACCTAGCACAGAGATTGATGATATTGCCACCTACAATACTCAAGAAGGACTGGCTCTAAGCGATGAAGAAGTCTCCTATTTAGACAAACTCTCCAAACGCATTGGTCGAAAACTAACCGATTCTGAAGTATTTGGATTCTCACAAGTAAACTCAGAGCATTGCCGACACAAAATCTTTAACGGAACCTTTGTGATTGACGGAGAGGAGCAGCCCTCCTCCCTATTCAAGATGATCAAAGAGACATCCAAGCAAAACCCCAACGATATTGTCTCTGCCTACAAAGACAATGTTGCCTTTATCAAAGGCCCAAAAATCGTACAATTTGCTCCAAAACGCTCAGATATCCCTGACTTTTACGAAACAAAAGAGTTTCAGTCGGTCATTTCATTAAAAGCAGAAACCCACAATTTCCCTACAACTGTAGAACCTTTTAACGGAGCTGCAACAGGCTCTGGAGGAGAAATTCGAGACCGGCTAGCAGGAGGAAAAGGATCTATTCCTTTAGCAGGAACAGCAGTTTATATGACATCATATTCTCGACTAGAAAACAACCGCTCTTGGGAGAACTTAAAAGAACGACAGTGGCTATACCAAACTCCTATGGATATCCTGATCAAAGCATCCAATGGTGCCTCTGATTTTGGAAACAAATTTGGACAACCCCTAATCACAGGTTCTGTATTCACATTTGAACACGAAGAAGATGCACGTAAACTTGGGTTTGACAAAGTTATTATGTTGGCTGGTGGCATTGGGTATGGTAAAGCGTCTCAAGCACAAAAAGAAACCCCAAAAAAAGGCGATAAAATTGTAATTTTAGGAGGAGACAATTACCGCATTGGAATGGGTGGAGCAGCAGTTTCCTCAGCAGATACAGGAGAATTTTCAACAGGAATCGAGCTGAATGCTGTTCAACGCTCCAATCCAGAAATGCAGAAGAGAGCTGCCAATGCTGTTCGCGGAATGGTTGAAAATGAGGAAAATTTTATTGTTTCTATTCACGACCACGGTGCAGGCGGACACCTAAATTGCCTTTCTGAACTAGTAGAAGAAACTGGAGGAAAAATTGATTTAAATCAACTTCCTATTGGCGATCCTACCCTTTCCGACAAAGAAATTATAGGAAATGAATCTCAAGAACGAATGGGATTGGTTATTTCCGAAGCACATCTGGAAACACTGCAAAAAATTGCCCATAGAGAGCGCTCGCCCATCTATCAAGTGGGACATGTAACAGGAGATCATAGATTTACCTTTCAATCCTCAAAAACAGGCAATAAACCAATGGATTTAGCATTGGAAGATATGTTTGGCTCCTCACCTAAAACTGTGATGAATGACCGTACTGCAAACAGGAACTACGATCCTGTCAGCTTCAATTGGCAACTCCTAGAAACCTACCTCTCGAAAGTATTACAACTAGAAGCTGTTGCCTGTAAAGACTGGCTAACAAATAAAGTAGATCGGTGTGTAGGTGGAAAAGTAGCCAAACAACAATGTGTAGGACAGTTGCAACTACCCTTAAATAATTTAGGAGTAGTTGCCCTAGATTATACAGGAAAAGAAGGCGTAGCTACCAGTATAGGACACTCCCCGATCTCTGGTTTAATCAATCCTATCGCAGGAAGTAGAAATTCGATCACTGAAGCTTTAACTAATATGGTCTGGGCTCCACTAAAAGACGGACTCAAATCCGTTTCCTTATCAGCCAACTGGATGTGGCCATGCAGAAATGAAGGTGAAGATGCACGATTATACAAAGCAGTGAAAGCTGTTTCAGAATTCTCTATCGATCTGGGAATCAACATTCCCACGGGTAAAGATTCGTTATCAATGAAACAAAAATATCCAAATGAAGAAGTAATTTCTCCTGGGACGGTCATTATTTCAGCAACTGCAAATTGTAACGATATTACCAAAATTGTAGAGCCAGTGTTCAAGAAAAGTGCTGGATCAATCTATTATATTAATATCTCTCAAGATACTTTTAAATTAGGAGGAAGCTCTTTTGCTCAGATTGTCAATAAAATTGGAAATCAAACTCCAACAGTTAAAGATGCTAAGTACTTAAAAACAGTATTCAATACCATACAGCAACTCATAAAAAATGGACAAATTGCAGCTGGACATGACGTAGCGTCAGGCGGACTGATAACAACACTTTTAGAATTGTGTTTTGCTCATCCAAAGACAGGAGCTAATCTAGATCTTACAGGGTTAAAAGAGGAAGACTGTATCAAAATGCTATTTGCTGAAAATACAGGTGTCGTAATTCAATCTTATGACGATATTATAGAAAAAGTTTTTACTGATAAAGGCATTCATGCTGTTAAAATTGGAATTGTTACAAACAGCGACCAATTAAATATTCAAAACCACAGCATGAACTACTCTTTGACCGTTTCTAAATACAGAGATATTTGGTATAGAACCTCCTTCCTCCTCGATCAACAACAAACCGCTGGAAACCTTTCACTAGAGCGATATCAAAACTATAAAAATCAATCGCTACAATTCAAATTTCCCAATCATTTCACAGGGAAGCTCCCTGAGGTTTATCACTTAAAATATCGACCTAAAGCCGCTATTATCAGAGAGAAAGGAAGTAACTCAGAACGTGAAATGGCCAATGCTATGTTCCTTGCAGGATTCGATGTCAAAGATGTTCACATGACAGATTTGATCACTGGTCGAGAAACACTTGAAGACATACAGTTTATAGGAGCTGTTGGAGGTTTTTCTAACTCAGACGTCTTGGGATCAGCAAAAGGATGGGCTGGAGCCTTCCTATACAATGATCGAGCAAATAAAGCCCTGAAAAATTTCTTTGAACGCAAAGATACGCTCAGTGTAGGAATCTGTAATGGCTGCCAATTATGGATGGAGCTCGATCTGATCAATCCCGACCATCCAGTCCATGGAAAAATGACCTTCAACGACTCTAGAAAACACGAAAGTGCATTTACATCAGTAAAAATTCAAGAAAATAATTCTGTAATGCTCTCTAGTTTAGCTGGGGCTACCCTTGGTGTGTGGATTTCTCATGGTGAAGGCAAGTTTAGCTTACCCCTCAAAGAAGACCAATACCATATTGTTGCCAAATATTCTTACGAAGAATATCCTCATAATCCGAACGGATCCAGCTTCAATACCGCTATGATGTGTGATGCGACTGGACGTCATTTGGTTACCATGCCACACATCGAAAGATCCACCTTTCAATGGAATTGGGCTTATTATCCAGAGGGAAGAAATGACAAAGTCTCTCCATGGTTGGAAGCATTTGTCAATGCTAGGAAATGGATTGAAACAATAGAAATTTAATTTAATCATAAAAACAGGTATAAATACCTATAGTTATTCCTCTAGACTTATTTACATTTGCTACTTAAATACTGGTAGGTAATGTTTTAGGGGGACAATTTATTACTACCATAACAATGGATCTCAATTTTTGAGATCCATTTTTTTCTGTTTCAAACAGTATAGTTTGGAGTTTCCTTTTCAAATCAACACAAAAAAATATATTGAAAGAACGACTCAACGTCAGAAATGGTTACTTATACTCTGGAGTTATTAGTAACCTGGATGAGGACGGATTCTTAAAAATTACAGACAGAAAAAAAGAAATCTTTAAACAATCCGGTGGAAAAAACACTGCTCCCGCAGTAATAGATAGTAAAATAAACTACTTGGGGGCAAATCGAAGTATTCAAAGGATACTTTTTTAATCATTTCAAGGCAAACCTTGGGGAATTCAACCCTTGTCTATCGCCCTTCG
>JABSPP010000001.1 GCA_013214275.1 Flavobacteriaceae bacterium | reverse complement strand
ATTCCGTTTTGTAAGCAAGCGTGTTATTATTGTGATTTTCATTTTTCGACTTCTCTAAAAAAGAAAAATGAGTTAATCTCCTGTTTGATTAAGGAGATCGAAATCAGAAAGAACGAACTCAATGGAGAGGTGATTGAGACCATCTATTTTGGAGGAGGAACCCCAAGCCTGTTGCGTCAGTCTGAGATCGATCAAATCATCAATGCGGTTTACAAGCATCACAATGTTATGAACGATCCTGAAATTACCCTAGAAGCCAACCCCGATGATTTGTCCGAAAAAAAGATTATCGAGTTAGCAAAATCCAAGGTCAACCGATTGAGTATCGGGATACAATCCTTCTTTGAACACGATTTGAAATTGATGAATCGCGCTCACAATGCTCAAGAAGCCAAAGAAAGTCTGTCTATAGCCAGTGAACATTTTGACAATATTTCGTTGGATCTGATCTACGGAATTCCAGGATTGACCAACGAGCAATGGATTCAGAATATACACACAGCCTTATCGTTTGGAGTACCTCATATTTCTAGTTATGCCTTGACAGTAGAGCCGAAAACTCCTTTGGAGTCGTTCATCAGCAAAGGAATTATTGATCCTGTTAACGACGAGCAAGCGCAAGAACAATTCAATATTTTGGTCGAAGAATTGGAACGAGCGAATTTTGTGAATTACGAATTATCCAATTTTGGAAAAGAAGGATTTTTCAGCAAGAACAATTCAGCTTATTGGCAAGGAAAATTCTATTTGGGCATTGGTCCCTCAGCACATTCCTTTGATAAAGAGCAACGCAGTTGGAACTTGAGAAAAAACTCAAAATATATTCAAAGCATTCAGCGAGGAGAGTTACCCATTACAAGAGAGACACTCTCTGTAACAGATCAATACAATGAATATATCATGATAGGACTAAGGACTATTTGGGGTGTTAGCTTGGAAAAAGTAAGAGCCGATTATGGAGATAACTACCATCGGTATCTTTTAATGCAATCTAAAAAGTACAGAGATGAAGAATTGTTGTATATTGAAGGTGACAAACTTAAAACAACTCATAAAGGAAAATTCCTCTCTGATGGAATTGCTTCCAACCTATTTAAACTCAACTTATCTTGATCGCAACCATTAAATACAATGCTAGAAATTATGCTATAGACCTATCTAAACCTATAGATATCTCCATCCCACTTCGAGATGGAAAAGACAATGTTAGCGCTTGGTATATCAACCCTCCTAAAATTTTTCCTGTAAGAGCAGACAACTGGATTGGCTCTGTTCAAGAAGGCGGCGACGTTAATTTTAACATGATTGAGTTTAACCCTCACTCTCACTGTACTCATACAGAAACTGTAGGACATATTTCAAAGGAGGTCTATTCCATTCAGCAACATCTAAACCAGTTTTTCTTTTTAGCAGAGGTGGTTACAATTCCACCCGAAGGAAAAAACGGTGATTTTGTGATTACAAAACGCCAACTGCAATATGCTTTAGGAAACAAAAAAAGAGATGCCATTGTTATTCGGACCTTACCCAATGTAAAAGAAAAGAAAACAATGAATTACGAACATACCAATCCACCTTATTTAGAAGAAGATGCCGCTGTGTTTCTAAGAGCAAAAGAAATCAAACACCTCCTTATCGATCTTCCCTCCGTAGATAAAGAAAAAGATGATGGCCTATTGCTGGCACACCATGCTTTCTGGAACACCTTAGGTGAATTGCGTCTAGATGCCACCATCACCGAATTTATTTATGTACCAAACTCCGTAGAAGATGGCACCTACTTCCTAAACCTCATGGTCGCACCTTTCGAGAATGATGCAAGTCCGAGCAGGCCTGTCCTATTCACCATTAAGGAGCCTATATAAATCCAGCTCCAAGCGCAACAGATAATAAAATTAGCATGACCGCTACAGTAATTTGTAAAAATCTAAGCGTCACCTTCTTCAGTAACTTATTTCCAAAGTAAGCACCAGAAATAGCTGATACAGTTGCACTGAGTACCAATGCAATGTTATCAATAAAACCCACAGCAGAAAATCGAGTAGCATACACTCCCAGTCGAGTGAAATCTACAAACGTAGAAACCACCACAGCCGTTCCAATAAATACCTCTTTAGACAACCCTGCTTTAATTAAAAAAGCACTTCGCAGTGCTCCTTGATTTCCTGAAAGACCACCAAAAAAACCACTCAAAGCACCGCCAATAGGGAGTTTATCTTGGTTAAATTCTAGTTTTTGAAATTGTGGAATTAAGTCCCAGCTAGCAAAAACAATCAGAATAATAGAAATGATTAACTTAATAGGAGAAACAGTCCATATCCGTCCGAACAGGTGATAATCAAATAACGGATTCATATCTGGAATTTGGATCAATATCCACGCGCCTAGAAAAGCAAAAGCAATCGCAGGAATTCCAAACCGCACCAATACTTTTTTATCTGCATTCCTTCCCACCAGAGAAACCTTATATAGATTATTAAAAAAGTGCACAACACCCGTCAAGGCAATTGCAAGATCCACAGGGAAGAATACCATAAAAACAGGAGTCAGCAATGTTCCCAGTCCAAAGCCAGAAAAGAACGTTAAGATAGCCGCCAAAAACGCTACCAAACAAATGAGAAAAAAATCCACAAAACAAAGGTACAAGTTTCCATCCTTTGTAAAATATCCAATTCCTTCAAAAGAAATTTCCTTGCCATTGCAAATTCAGAGTTTGTCTTTTAGGGCGTTCCCTTTCAGATCGCGCTATTTTATCGCTAACGCAACATCCAAAACAGCTTTAAGATGAAATGATAACCAGAGATAAATGAGTGTTATCAAATCGTCAAGCATCACAAAAACCCATACCATCAAATAGAAAAAACACCCTTCCCCAAGCACCACAGCAGAGATAGAGCCAAATATTTCCATCAGATTTTCCAATCATTTAAGAATTAACATTACATTAGAACAATCAATGTGGTAAAACTCCGGTCAGAAAAGGTATAAAGTGAGATTGAGGATAAATTTCAACCGCATCGAATAACAGAAAAAATTAAGGAGAGTTCTATACCTCAAAGGATGTAGTACTCTCAAAACCATAAAAAAAGTAAAAATGAGTATCAGTTGGAAAGGCGTCATGCCAGCAGTTACCACAAAATTTACTGATGACGATCAGTTAGATTTAATCATGTTCGAAAAGAATATCCGAGCACAACTCAACGCAGGAGTTCACGGAATTGTGCTGGGTGGAACCTTAGGAGAAGCCAGCACCCTGTTAGAGGAAGAGAAAAGGATATTAACCAGAACCACAGTAGAGATCGTACAGGGAAAAGTACCTGTAATGATGAACATCGCAGAGCAATCCACCAAAGGAGCAATTGCTGCCGCACAGAAAGCAGAAGAAGATGGAGCACAAGGATTAATGATGTTGCCACCTATGAGGTACAAGGCAGGAGACAAAGAGACCGTGGCGTATTTTAAAGCCGTTGCCAACAATACCTCTCTACCCATCATGGTGTATAACAACCCTGTAGATTACAAGATTGAAGTAACGTTGCACATGTTCGAAGAGCTACTGCAATGTGATAATATCCAAGCAGTTAAAGAATCTACCCGAGACATATCCAACGTTACTCGTATTAAAAATTACTTTAAAGATCGACTTAAAATCATGACAGGTGTGGACACACTAGCCCTCGAAAGTTTGTTGATGGGTGCAGACGGCTGGATTGCAGGACTGGTATGTGCCTTTCCAAGAGAAACAGTTGCCATTTACGAATTGCAGAAAATGGGAAGAATTCAAGAAGCACTCCAAATTTATCGCTGGTTTTTACCATTGTTAGAATTGGATATCAACCCTAAATTGGTACAAAATATTAAATTAGCAGAAGTAGCGACAGGACTCGGAACAGAAAATGTTAGAGCACCTAGGTTACCCTTATCAGGTAAAGAACGAAAACATGTGTTATCTGTTATCGAAGAAGGTTTAAAAACCCAACCTCAACTGCCAGATTATCAAAATTTATGACAACGATTCACTCATTATGATCACAGGAAAAAACTACGTAGGAAATCAGCTTTCTGCCAAAGGCAATAAAATCTTCACCACTTTCAATCCAGTTCTCAATACTAAAAATTCGTGGACACATACAGAAGCGTCCAAAGAAGAAATCAATGAAGCAGTAACCCTAGCATCCAAAGCCTATGAAGAATTTAAAAACATATCAGGAAAAGACAAAGCTGCTTTTTTAAATCTCATCGCAGATGAACTATTGGCATTAGATAATCACCTGATAAAAACCTACTGTTTAGAAACAGGATTGCCAGAAGGCAGAGCTCAAGGTGAGCGAAGTAGAACAGTTTTTCAGCTGAGAAGTTTTGCAGAATTGGTAGCCGAGGGTAGTTGGGTAGAGGCAACAATAGATACTCCTATTCCAGACAGAACTCCTGCATCAAAACCAGACTTGAGGAAGATGAATATCCCTATCGGCCCCGTTGTGGTCTTTGGAGCAAGTAATTTCCCGTTGGCATATTCTACTGCTGGAGGCGATACTGCTGCAGCACTGGCAGCAGGATGCCCAGTGATTGTAAAATCACATCCCATGCACGCTGGTACGAGCGAGTTGGTAGCATCGGCTATGGTCAAAGCCATCAAAAAATTAGGAATGCCCAACGGAGTATTTTCTCACCTCAACTCCAGTGGAATAGCAGTTGGACAGCAGTTGGTAAAACATCCAAAAGTAAAAGCTGTAGGATTTACAGGGAGCATCAGAGGAGGAAGAGCACTGTTAGATTTGGCTGCCCAGCGCAATGAACCAATTCCAGTCTTTGCAGAGATGGGAAGTGTGAATCCAGTAGTCATTTTACCCGAAGCTCTGCAGAGCAGAAATGCAGAATTAGCAAAAACCTACGCCAACTCTATTACCCTCGGTACAGGTCAGTTTTGTACCAATCCAGGCCTAATTTTTGGATTAAAAAGTAAAGCATTAGATCAATTTATCGAGCATTTAGGTAGAGAAATACAAGCCAAAGAATCCACCGTAATGCTACATCCCAACATACTAGAAGCATATGAAGCCAGTAAAAGCAAAGCCCTGTCTCAACCAAAAACAACGGTTGTTACTCATACGAAAGATAAGATGCCAGCGAACTATGCACAACAGGCAATCCTCACAGTTCAAGGAGCCGATTTTTTAGAAAACCATAGCTTACACCAAGAGGTCTTTGGTCCCTTTTCTTTGATCGTTCAATGTGAAAGCCTTCGCGAATTAGAATCCATCATTGCCAATCTAGAAGGGCAGTTAACAGGGACACTAATTGCCAATTCTACAGAAATAAATCAATATCAAACACTCATCTCGGCACTTCAAAATCGTGTAGGAAGACTAATTTATAACGGAGTGCCAACAGGCGTAGAAGTATGTCCGTCAATGGTTCACGGCGGACCCTATCCCGCATCTACAGATAGTCGGTTTACCGCAGTAGGCATCCATTCTATCAAGCGTTGGGTAAGACCATTTAGCTACCAAGACTGGCCTAACCAGCGATTGCCCGATGAGCTTAAAAACGAGAACCCACTAGGGATCTCCAGACTAATCAACGGAGAGCAATCCACACGAAAAATATGAGAGCCATTTTTGAATGTATAGACGGTCATACCTGTGGAAACCCCGTTCGAGTGGTAAAAACAGGTCATCCACCTTTGGTAGGAAATACCATGAGTGAAAAACGTCAGCATTTCATCAAAGAATACGACTGGATTCGCAAAGGACTCATGTTTGAACCTCGTGGTCATGATATGATGAGCGGATCGTTTCTATACCCACCTCATAATCCTCAAAACGATTTTTCGATTTTATTTTAGAAACCTCAGGATCGCTACCTATGTGCGGACATGGAACTATAGGAACCGTTACTATTGCCATAGAGGAAGAGCTAATAAAGCCTAAAACACCAGGCAAAATCCGAATGGAAGCACCTGCAGGATTGGTAATTATAGACTACCAGCAGACCAATGGAAAAGTTGATTGGGTAAAATTAACCAATGTGAAAAGCTACCTTGCAGCGGAAGGATTAACCGTTAATTGCCCTGATCTAGGAGAACTAAAGTTTGATGTAGCCTATGGAGGGAATTTTTATGCAATTTTTGATCCACAGAAAAATTTTTCTGGAATACAGAATATGACGGCCAGTAAGATAGTTCAGTATTCACAAATTGTCAGAGAACGAATTAACAAACAATATCCAGATCAATTCATTCATCCACAAGATAAGACCATACGCAATGTTACTCATGTGATGTGGACAGGAAATGTAATCAATCCCAGTTCACACGGAAGAAATGCCGTGTTTTATGGCGATAAAGCCATAGATCGTTCACCATGCGGGACAGGAACATCGGCACGATTAGCGCAGCTACATGCCAAAGGATTACTTACAGCAGGACAAGAATATATTCACGAGAGCATCATCGGAAGTACTTTTGTAGGTTGTGTAGAAAAAGAAACAACCATTGGATATATCCCCGCTATCATCCCCAGTGTTAAAGGGTGGGCAAAAATCTATGGTTATAATACCATTATCATAGACGATGATGACGATCCTTATGCTCACGGTTTCTCGGTAATTTGAGCTGGAGATTTTAAAAGTTTTATCGAGTAATAAAAATTACAAACAATAGCATTTCAGTTCCTATTGCTTAAAAAAATCAAATCAAAAGAGCAAAATAGGCGAAGGATGCTACCTTGAGGATTGTTCGTTTTTAAGAAATTCTCTATTTTTAATATATTAGCCTCATGTGAGCAATGATAAAGCCAACGTGGGGAAGAGTTTCGCTATTGTTTTCAAAAGTGAAACACAGAGTTGTCAAATGATGAATTTACTTTAATATTGAAAAAAATAGCAATAATAGGTGGTGGAGTCGTAGGATTATGCTCTGCATATTATTTGCAAAAGGAGGGGCATGAAGTTATCGTTATCGATAAATCCGATTTTACCCAGAGAGCCTCCTATGTTAACGCAGGTTACATTACACCAAGCCATATCATCTCACTCGCTGCCCCAGGAATCATTACCAAAGGATTAAAGTGGATGCTTAACCCTGCCAGTCCATTCTATGTGAAGCCTCGATTGGATATCAACTTCTTACAGTGGGCATGGGCCTTCAAGAAATCTGCAACAAAAAAGAAGGTAGCACAGTCTATTCCTGTGATCAAACAAATCAATGTATTCAGCAGAGCTTTGTATCAAGAGATGAACAACTCTGGAGATTTTAAATTTCATTACCAACACCAGGGCTTGCTTATGGCTTACCAAAGCCTAAAAGCAGGAGAAGAAGAGTGGGAAGTAGGACAAAAAGCAATAGGTTTAGGACTAAAAGTTGAAAATCTATCAGCACAACAAGTTGCAGAAATCCAACCCAATGCCAATCTTCATGTAAAAGGTGCTGTTTATTATCATTGTGATGCACATACCACACCACACGATTTTATGAGGGCAATGCGCACCTATCTCCAATCCACGGGAGTAAATATTCTAGCACAAGAGGAAGTGATAGATATCCAATATGCCAATCGGTCAATTACAAAGCTAGTGACTCACAAACAAGAGATTCATGCAGATGAGTTTGTTATGGCAGCAGGAAGTTGGTCGCCCTTATTAAGTAAAAAGTTGGGAATTAAAATGCTACTACAAGCAGGAAAAGGGTACCGAATTAACATCCACAGAGAAACAGGAATTACCCTACCTACCATTTTAATAGAAGCGAAAGTAGCTGTAACCCCTATGGATGGACTAACTCGTTTAGCAGGAACCATGGAAATAGGAGGAATCAACCATAAGATCAATTCAGTTCGTGTAAAAGCCATTGCACAAGCGGGGGAAAACTATTTCAAAGGACTTCAGATTACCGAGCAAGAAAAATTAGATGCACAATGTGGTCTTCGGCCAGTAACCCCAGATGGACTGCCCTACATCGGTAGAACCAATAAGTACAACAACCTCACCTTTGCCACAGGTCATGCGATGATGGGATGGAGCATGGGCCCGGCAACAGGAAAGCTTGTTACAGAAATTATTTCAAGACAACAACCCTCGTTGCTGCTAGAGCCCTATGCTGTAGAACGAACGTTCTAACACTAATCAGGAACCGCAGAAATACAAGCTAACTATTTAATCATCAAGAAAAGAAAAATAAGCATTGGTGTTCTCCATTAAAAATTCAAAGATTTCTATCTGTTGAGGTTTGCCATCCCTTCACCAATCTCTTAGTAAGGATTTCAATCCTTTCTTATTGCTCCATGGCGTTCCCTTTTAGATCGCGCTATTTTATTGCTAACGCAACATCAAACAAGTACTTTTACAACCTCAAGTTCATTACTCCGTTAGTCTTCATTCTTTTTTCCTTTGTTCTTCTTTGAAATTCACAGATCAAAAAAATCACGTACTTTTGATAAGATAAAAAAAGAAAATTATGTTTGTCGATTTCGATAGCCTACCCGATGATTCTAGAATCTGGATTTATCAATCTGATAGGGCATTCACCCAAGAAGAAATCAGTATTATCTCAGAAAGAACAATTGCTTTTATGGAAGAATGGACACGACACGGTTCCAATTTAAGAGGATCATTTACCATCAAATACAACCAGTTTTTAGTATTGGCAGTAGACGAAGATTTTAATGCTGTTTCAGGATGTTCTATAGACGCATCAGTACATTTTGTTCAAGAGTTAGAAAAGATATTCAATGTGGAGATGATGAATAAAATGAAAATTTCATTCAAAGAGAAAAATCACATTCGTATAGTTCAAATGAATGCTTTTAAAACCTATGCCATAGAAAATAAAATCACTTCCCAAACCGTTGTTTTTAATCATATGATTTCAACTAAAAAAGAATTAGAAGGAAGCTGGGAAGTTCCTGCCGAACAAAGCTGGCACAAACGATTACTAGTATAGATTTCCATCCCCTACTTGTCATGAAAAGACTGCTACCTGTTTTATTGTTATTGATAGTCTTAGGATCATATGCCCAAAATGTTGATCCGTTAAGAGCTACAGATTACAATGCGCAAGAACAATGGGTAGATAGTATCGTTAAGAATATGACAGTGGATGAAAAAATAGGGCAACTCTTTATGGTGCAAGCATACTCCAACAAAAAGAACACCCATACGAATTCTATTAAAAAGATGATTTCCGATTACCATATAGGAGGTCTTATTTTCATGCAAGGAACACCCCAAAAACAAGTAACCTTGTACAATACCTACCAATCCCTATCCAAAATCCCCCTCATGATAGGTTTTGATGGTGAATGGGGATTGGATATGCGTTTAAAAAATACCTACAGGTTCCCATGGAATATGACTCTTGGAGCCATTCAAGATAATCAGTTAATTTTTCAATTGGGGAAACACATTGGACAACACTGCAATCGACTTGGAATTCATGTAAATTTCGCTCCCGTAGTAGATATCAATACTAATCCCCAAAACCCAATTATAGGGAATCGCTCTTTTGGTGAAGACAAAAAGAACGTTACTCAGAAATCGATTGCCTTCATCCAGGGGCTTCAGAGCGAAGGAGTCTTTGGAACTGTAAAACACTTCCCTGGTCACGGAGACACAGCAACAGACTCACACCTAGGGCTTCCTGTCTTGAATTTTAATAAGAAACAATTGGAAGATATAGAATTATATCCCTATCAAAAAGTGTTTAACGCAGGGGTGGCAGGAGTCATGACAGCACATTTGAGCATCCCAGCATTAGAGAAAAATCCCAAACTGCCAACCTCCTTGTCTCCCTCGGTTGTCAACGGACTTTTAAAAGAAAAATTAGGATTTCTTGGATTAATTTTTACCGACGGACTCAATATGAAAGGAGCTGCAAACTATGCTACCTCAGCTCAAATTAATTTGGCAGCTTTACAGGCTGGAAACGATATCTTGCTCATTCCCCAAGATATTCCAGCCACCGTAACACTCATAAAAAAATCACTAAAAAGAGGAAAATTATCAATACATAGTATAGATAAGTCCGTAAAAAAGATATTGTCAGCAAAATACAAGCTTGGACTACATCAATATCAGGCGATTGATACGACGAACCTAATTGCAGATGTAAACACCACATCAGATGGTGTTTTACACAGATCACTGGTAGAAGCATCAATGACAGTCATTAAAAACAAAAAGGAAGTACTTCCGATTAAAGATCTCAAGAAATATCAAAAAATAGCCTATCTAGAATTGGGAGACGCTTCAGGAGGTGCTTTTCTTAATACGTTAAAAAAGTATACCAAAGTGGTCAGAGTTTCAGGCAGCCAACTGAATAAAGTGAAAAAGACCCTTAAGAATTATGATCTGGTTATTATAGGATATCACACCTCCAACAAACATCCATGGAAATCGTTTAAATTTAGTAAAAAAGACTTGCTTTGGTTGGACGAAATAGGAAAAAGCAACAAGGTTATTCTATCCGTTTTTGCCAGTCCATACAGCCTTTTAGATGTCAACTCTTTCGCCAATATTGAAGGGATTTTAATCGGATATCAAAACAGTAAAATAGCTCAAGAAATTGGAGCACAGGTGATTTTTGGAGCCATCTCAGCCAACGGAAAGTTACCTGTTTCTATCAAAGAAGAATTTCCTGTAGGTACAGGACTTACCACTCAGAACTTGATGAGATTGCAATATACCATTCCCGAAACTGTTGGGATGTCTTCCCAAAAACTTGCCAAAATCGATTCTGTTGCAACGGTAGTATTAAAAGAGAAAATGGCGCCAGGATTGCAAATCCTAGTGGCAAGGCACGGACAAGTCATCTACGAAAAGAGTTTTGGATTTCACACCGATCAAAAGAAGAATCCAGTAAGAAATAGCGATGTTTATGACATAGCATCACTGACCAAAATACTGTCATCACTTCCTCTCCTTATCAAAGCAGAGGAAGAGCAAAAAATTCCTCTGGATGCAAGTTTGGCGAAGATATTACCAAAGCTAAATAAATCAAATAAAGATACTATCACTGTCAGGGAAATCTTATCACATTACGGAAGGTTAAAAGCTTGGATTCCGTTTTATAAATTGACTCAGGATAGCATTACCAATGAGAATTTGAAAACCTTCTACCATCAGAAAAAAACAAAAGAATATCCAATTCAAGTGGCAGAAAACCTCTACCTAAACAAGACGTATAAAGACTCTATTTTAACCCATATCAAAGAAGCAGATCAACTTGAAAAAGAGGAGTACCAATATAGTGATCTAGGATACTATCTATTAAAAGAAGTTCTAGAGAAAAAGTACAAATCTCGCCTCAACCATCTGGTACAAAAAGAATTTTACACCTCTCTAGGAGCTGATAGAATGACCTATTTACCATTAGAAAAATTTGAAAAAAACGACATTGTACCCACAGAAAAGGACACTTACTTTAGAAATCAACTACTTCTAGGATACGTTCATGATATGGGCGCTGCCATGCAAGGTGGAGTAGGAGGACATGCGGGGTTATTTTCCAATGCGAATGATGTTGCTAAGATGATGCAACTCTATTTACAAAAAGGATACTATGGTGGAAAACGGTATTTTAAAGCCTCTACATTCAATAAATTCAACAAACGATATTTTGAAGATAAAGAAGTCAGAAGAGGATTAGGCTTTGACAAACCTCAATTAAATCGGGATGTTCAAGCTACCTGCGGATGCGTCTCCGATGAAAGTTTTGGTCATAGCGGGTTTACAGGTACCTACGCTTGGGCCGATCCCAATAGCGGCTTAATCTATGTGTTCTTGTCAAATCGTGTTTATCCAACTATGGAGAATAGAGGACTGATAGAAGAAAATATCCGTACTGAAATTCAGCGACTCATACAAGAGGCAATAATCACTGAATAATACACCAAACTCAGTACTGTTCAGTTGGAGTGGGGTGTAATTTAGAGTATATCAGTACAAGTATCAAGCTCCCTAGAAAATAGAAGCCAGCAACTGTCCATCCAAAAAAATGAGATACTAAGACGCTTTGAATACCATAAAAAAGTGGAAATGTGATGGTATTTATGCTAAATCGAAAAGTGTCTATAAATTCCACTTCATAAATCTTCGTATTCACGTATTTCCAAATTATCCATGGAATACTGCTGTTTAAACTGATGATTTGCTTTACAAAAGCTACAAAATTTTGAGGTCTCTTTTTCTTTTTGATGATTCCTGTCTTCATCACTCTGTAAACCTCTTGGATATTCGTAAAGTCAACATTGGCCTTGTTGAGATTGGATAAAGTGAACTGGTAGTGCTCATCAGCAGGAATGTGAACTGAAAGTTCTTTGAGCTGATCCGAGATAAGTGCCTTGAGTTCTCTGGTTTTGATAGCCTGATTTTCTGGACTGTGATAAGAATTTGCTAAGATGGGTTGTCCATAATTCAACACAACATTAGAGGGAAATACAGACGAGTTCTGATAAGTAACTCCCACAGGGACAATTTGAATTTTTAGTTCAGGATATTTTTCAAGAGCACCAAAAACAATTCTTGTAAACCCCTTGCTTAAAGGTCGTATAGTTCGTCTTCTGTCGTGACTGGCTTCAGGAAATATCATCAATGCTCCATTGCTTTTAAAAATTGAAAAACATTTCTCGAAAATAGCCTGATTTTGATCTAATTTTCTGATACCGTCACGAATTCTATATACAGGCATTAAGTTGAGCGTACCGAGAATTTTTTTTATTGTTGGATTTTTAAAAATCGCAGCTTGAACCAAAAAATGAAGAATCCTTGGATTATTTACAGCAACCACCAGAGGATCTAGTAAACCGTTAGGATGATTCACCATAAAGAGTACTGCACCTTTTTTGGGAACATAGACTTTACCATGTACGCTAATGCGTTTTGTGTAAAAAAACAAAGAGGACTTGATCACACATCTCACAAAATACCACCATAGTGTTTTCAAAATTCTAGACGTTTAATATCCCTCAGCAAGATGTTTCAGTACGTTTGGTTTTAAGATATAAATCTCCTTTCCTTTTAGATGAACGATTCCCATCCTTTTGAAGGAGGATAGCCATCGGATAACAGATTCCGTAGCAGTGCCAACAAGACTGGCGATGTCTTCTCTTGAAAGGTGAATGTCGAGAGGATCATAAGTGGACTTCCCAAAATTTTTCTCAAGGTATAGAAGGGTTTCTGCTAATCGTTGTTTCACCGTTTTCTGTGCCATATCCACAACTAAATTATCAGCTTCTTTCAAAGAAACTGCAAGTCTCTTTAGGATATTCATCGTAAAGTCATGATCATTTTTCAGATCGTTAATAATTTCTTCCTTTGGGATAAAGCAAACCTCTATATCATTTAATGCAGTAGCCTGAAGGTTGGAAGGCTCTTCACTAATCAAGCTGCGTTCCCCAATCAAGTCACCTTCCCTTATGAGTTTGATGATCTGATTTCTTCCATTGACACTCATTTTACTGACTTTACAAACCCCACTCCTGATACAGAAGACACCATTAATATACTGTCCCTCTTTAAATAAGACCTCCCCTCTCTTGAGAGATCTAATACCCTCACAATATGAGGAGTATATCAATTTTTTTTCAGCAAACTTAGTAACGGAGCTGAAGTGTCTGATGATACATTGGTCGCATTGATTGTCCATCAATCTTAAAAATGGATTTATTTCTAAAAATAACCAAAAAAGCTGATAATTGTCATTTTTTGGAGAGAAAGTATTACAGAACTTTGTATAGCTAAGTTGAGTAAAACAGTAAAATGAAGAGTAGAAAAACGAGATGTTTAACAGGCCATTTCCTGACAAATTCTATATCAGTACGGGTTGAATCAGTAACATCATCTTTGTGGGTTCTGAGTATCGCAAGAGGATAAACAAGAAACACAATAGAAATCTACACATTCTCTCAGAGGCATGAGTTAAGTAAAGGTCAATACCTCAATTAAAAGGAATGATCAAATACCAAATGGGTAGTATAAATTTAAACAAATGAAACATCTGCAATCAATTTTTTACGTTTTAGTTTTATTCACTTCCGTGTACTTACTCCGAATTACATTGGAGTTAAATCAATATACACTTTCACTATATGAAAATCCTCTAGGTTGGGTGTTGTTTATAGGCATTGTCATAGTGGTTCTTGTCAGGGAAGTAGTGACTTTAACAGCCCTAGAAAAAGCAACCATGAGAAATCATCAACAAAAGAAGTCTAGTCAGCCTCATATGGATACAATTCCGTGGTGGTTATTCGGAACTTTTGGCTTGTTACTTTTTGCTGCAATTTTTATTACTGTTGATCCCTTTTTTCGATCAGAAATTCCTCAAGATAGTCCTTTCTCGGCGACCTCTGCAAAATCATCAACCTCTGTTAAAGTAACTGTAAACGCCTCTGCTGCTCAAGTTCTAACTGACGTTACATCTTTGAAGCGAGGGAAAGCCATTTTTAATATGTATTGTTCCAGTTGTCATGCAAAAGATGGAGGAGGAGGTGTTGGTCCCAACCTAACCGACTCTTATTGGGTAAATGGTGGAGAT